>JAJBVE010000100.1:12366-22407 GCA_020859995.1 Clostridiales bacterium | reverse complement strand
GAAAAATCAAGGAATTCTGCTCTTTTTCTATTCCAAAAGTGTTTAAGACCGGAGTATATTCCGGAGATGTATCTGGCAGAGCGAATGGAAGAGCTTGAAAGACTGTGCGCAAGGAACGATTAGTCCATGTCCATCCCTGACTCGTCCTCGTTTCCGCCTCCGCCGCTTCCATTGTCTTCTCCGGGATCGTTGTTGTCCTCTGAGGATTCTTCGTCGTTGTTGTTTCCCATAGCCGCAGTATTCTCTATGGACGTATAGTCCTGTTCGTCTGCCTCCTCCCTGTCTGATTCTGATGTTCTTCCCGCTTCATTTCCATTCGTGTCCTCCAGTCCGGGACCCGACTTGCCGGACGCGCTCGAATCGTTTTCTTCGTTTTCTTCATTCGCCCTGTTCGGCGCGTTGGGATTATTTTCCTGATTTGCTTTGTTTACAGCGTTTGTGGCATTCGTATTCTGCTCATTCGTCCTGTTAATGAGCGCCGCGTACCGACTGTTCATTCTATCCTGCTGTGTGCGTTCGATATTGGGATCCTGGAATCTTTCTTTCGCGGAATTCAGACATTTTTCAAAGCCATATTCCTCGATATCTTTGAGATATGCCTGAAACGCGGGATCGTCTCCGTATTTTTCGTTCAGGTAGGCAAACGCCGCTTTTGTGTTTGTTTCTCCTGCTTCATAGGCTGCTTTTTCCAGGATCTGGATCCGATATAAATCATAATCTTTGTCTGGATCAATATAATTCGTGCTGTTGTAGTTTGCCGCCCAACCCTTTATCTGATCCTGTGTGATCCCCATTTTATCCAGAGTTTCCTGGGAAATTTTTCCTCTTATACACGCGTCCTGGAAGGAGTGGTAGTCTTCGTGAAAAATTGTATCCATCATCTGAATATGAGCGTCATTCAACGCCCGGGTCGAAGTTTCCCCGGTATCTGGATCACGATAGACAAACATTCCGCTTTCAAGAACATGGCGGTTTACCGTAATTCCTTTTCCGTCATAATATCCAAATTCCGCGCCATTGATATATTCGGCTCTGACCAGGGATGGCGAATTACTGTTATGTGTGGATGAAATGACCGCCAGCTCCTGCAGCGCGGCCATCCGCTCCTCATAAGTGGCGTTCGTCCAGTTTTCACTTGCGAATTTTTCATAGACAGATTTCTCATAATCGTTCATTGTTTATCCTCCGAACCAGGCCTGGCGCAAGAACCGGGCTTGCGCAAAAGGCGAGCCAATGTACAATGTTTTGTTGTGCAGGACTCGTTCTGCTAGATTCTCAATCTGCCCGCGGGCGTCCAGATCGCTTTTTCGCCTTTTTCCGGATCCTGCGCGTAGAGGTTCAGAAGTTTGAGCGCTCTGAGAAAATTCTCGTTTCTCTGAATTCCCATAATCTTTTTGATATTGTATTTTCCCACACTGATCTGAGGGAGCGGCTTTTCATCCATCCAGGCCGCAAGCAGCGGATACAATTCCGGGCGCAGCTCATCACAAAGCCGCGCGGCCTCGTTTTCGCTGCTGATTTTTGTCTGCCAGGGGCTTGATTTTTCTATCCGTTCCGCAAGTTTCTTTCTGTCGATTTCCATAGGGACCTCCTTTTTTATATGGTTTTATAATGTTTTTTCAAACTTATCGGAATGCTCCGGACATCCAGTGGATGTCCGCTCAGAGCCAACCGGAGCGAAGCGCTGACACGCGCTTGCGTTCTTTCATCCGATAAGTTGACAAGCAGCCGGGCCGGTTCACCGCTTTGCTACCGCCATATTTAACAACCGGGCTTCTTCGAGCGACAGTACGTCTTCCATCGTCAATCGGGTAAGGAGCGGATCATCGCCCGCGTATCGGTTCCGCTCGATTCTTTTGATTGCTTTGACTTTCATTTTTTCGCAGACGCTCCTGACTGTCCGCCCATTGGCGAAGTTCGGCTCCTCTCTTATGATTTCAAACAGCTGCTCATAATATGATTTTACCTCCTCATCCACTGTATAGGCTGGACTTCCCTGCCGCGCCATGAGGACCAGCATATCAGCACAATCCTTCGCGGAATAATCGTCGAATTTGATAACCGCGGAGAGCCGGCTTTGCAGACCGACGTTTCCGGTTTTCGGACTGGTCAGCGCGTCCATATCCTCCTGATAGCCTGCCAGTATGATACAGCAGAATTTCCGGTTTTCCGGCTGATCCATGAAAGCAACCATCTCTGTCATTGCCTGACTCTCGAATCCATGCCCATCCGACTGCAGCGCATAGGCTTCATCTAAGAGAAGGACGCGTCTGCGGGATTTTTTCAGTTCTTCTGTCGTTTTCGTATGGGTCTGCCCTTCAAATCCGGCCACCAGCGACTGCGCGCTCTGCGAAACGACTTTCTCATCTTTGACCAGGCCCAGAATATAAAGGCATTTCGCTAAAATATCCGTTGCTGTGCTTTTACCTGTTCCAGGACTTCCGACAAAAAAGTAATATCCTGGCTGCACAGGAGCCTTTCTTTCCGGATAGAGCATGTTCACAACCACCGCTTTCGTCAGATCGCGAATGACTTCTTTGAGATCCTCGTTTCCAATCCGGGTCGCGAGCACATCCTCTATTTGCTGCTCGATGTTCCTCGCGTTCTCTTCCGCACTGGCATCGTGGAAGCGGAACAATCGGGCCTGCTCTCCAAAGTCCTCCTGAGCAATACAGTTTCCTCCTCTGGCGTTGCAGTTTCGGATCGTCAAGTCATCCCCGATGGTCTTTATGGCTTCGCGCGCGTTCGCGAAATCTTCTTCCGGCACGGAATCCTGCAGATCTCTGAAAAAATCCGGCAGAGCGGGTACCAGCTTTTCCTCGATCGAGAGCCCCTGCTTTGTCACATGTTCCAGATAAATCTCCGCCAGATGCTCCGGCTTATAGGGCTTCAGAGTGAGCGTATACGTCATACGGCTGCGCAGACCGGGATTCATATCGAAAATCGGCTCCAGCTGATCCCCATATCCGGCCATAATCAGGCAAAACGGAAAGGCGTCCTGCTGCTCTGTCCCGGTGTAGCCGACGAGGGTATCCACCGCGGCCTGGGCAAAATCATGGCCGTCCTGTTCCCTGCCCGTGCCCAGCATGGAGTACGCTTCATCTATAAACAATACGCCATTCCGCGCTTCATTAATCTTACTTGCGACCAGATGGGAAGTCCCGCCGATATGACCGGCGATCAGCTCGGAGCCCTTGACAGAGACGGTATGGCCCGTTCTGAGTATCCCGGCCTCATTCAAGGCCCGACCGACCAGAGCGGCGACGGTTGTTTTTCCGGTCCCTGGAGGGCCTAACAGCATAAAATGCGGGATATTGACTCTGCTCGTCTGTTTCGTGTTGATCAGCATGCGCTCACAGATGCTGATCCGATCCATGTCTATCTCCTCAAACATCCTGGCAAGCTCAGGGTTCTTTTCCGTAACCGCTCCGCGCTTCATGCGTGTCTCATTATCTTTGATCACCGAATCCACCACTTGATAGACCGATTCCCAGCCTTTGCGGTTCAGCTCTTCCAGAGCAGGCACTGAATAATCCTTCTCCCCGCCAAAGAGGTATGTGATGACCTGCTCATCAAACGGTATTTTATTCCCGAACAGAGTTCCACTGGATCTTTTATAGGTTTTCATATAGTCCGCGATCCTGTGTTCCGCGTTTATGAGCAGATTTTTATGCCCGTCGTTTCCGGCCGCGGAGCTTTTTCCTTCGCCTGCGTCTCCCCCGCCGGAACCCAAAGCTTCATCGTAACAGCAGAAGCGCAGGGTGGACGCCAGTTTGTTCAGATCCTTCAGTCTGTAGTCCAGACGAAGAAAGCTGGCAGCGAAGTCCTCAACATTTCCCTTTATATCCGCTGCGTCAGCCGCGACACGCTCACGGATGCCCACGATCCGCAGATGCTCGAGCAGGCGGACAAACTCATCCTGACCTGGTACGCCTATCTGCAGCACCCGGTTCGGGTCAAAGCTCATACCGGTGCCCTCGCCCTTTCCCATGTTGGCAAACATCCGCGCAAACTCCGGTCTGACTGCGAACTGGGATTCCAGCTTTTCGAGCGTATAGCCGGGAGCGATAAAGATCACGATATTTTCACTTCTGGTGGGCTGATTGACCATTCTGGTCAGCAGTTCCATATAGTTCGTGTAGTAATCCGACACGAAAAAAGCGTCCAGATCAGCGAAAATCACCGCGTTTTTGCAGTCCCTGGCATTCATGTACTCCTTAAACTGGCTAAGGAGTTGTGTATTAAAAAGCTCATGGGCATTCCCATACGTAAGAGTTTCCCACTTCTCTTTTTTATCTGCTTTCTCTGACGCTGCCGCGCTTTCATCTGATTTACCGGCGCCTGCCGCGCTTAATCCTGTTTTACCAGTGCCTGCGGTGCCTTCACCAGATTTACCAGCATCTGCCGTGCTTTCCTTTGACGCATCAGCGGAAGAGTGGTGCTTCGGCAGGCCTCTGCCCGGTGTTCTTCTCGCGCGGGAATCTCCTTCCTGCTTTTCGGGGATGGAATCTTTGGGCGGAAACGAATAGTTTGCACTGCTCTCATCCAGCGCGAACTTCATAGCGTACCCGTTGGCGCCGCGGAAAAGGACATGATCATAGCCGATTTCACGCAGATGAGCGGTCAGAAACGATTCAAAATCTGTCATCACCAGATCTCTTCCAATGAACCAGTCCTGCGTTTCTCCTAAGATCAGGAAAACCCGGTTTTGCGGAGACTCAAAGATCGTTTTTTCTCTCATTTTTCTCTTCCTTTCCTTTGAATGGACAAAACAACGTCAGCCGGCTGGCTCGCGGCACGCTTATGTGTCTGGGAACTTTTGCGGTAAACGCGCCGCCTGCGAACTGGCACGCGGCACGCTCGCGTGTCCGGAACGGCTATTCGGATTCGACCACCAGCTTCTTTTTCTGAAGATTCACTGCGTTGGCGACTACCCTGTGCTCGGTGCCGGCCCTGCAGCCGCCGCGGATCCTGGCCTGTCCTCTTCTCGGTGTGCTTCCTTCCACTATGCCGCGGACTGCCTCTTCCATTTCTCTGCGGCTTCTGCTTTTATCGACCTCTGGATCGAGTTCCTCCGCCATATCCGTGATCTGCAGATCCACCGCACTGTCATTCTGGTTGCTCAGCTCAATCAGGATCTCGTCTCCATAAGCGTCTACAAAAACCATGCATAGATGCGCGTCGATGTCCTCATCTGACGTTACCTCTGCCAGTCCGTCCGCGCCGGTTCTCAGATATCGATAGTCTTTGTAAGTATAGCCCATTTCCACCAGTTCATTGATGATGCAGGTCCCAAGGGATTCGCGCTGCAGGGCATTGTTGAGGCGGGTAATGACCTTCCGGATGCGGCAGGCAATCTCACTCCTCCATTCTCCTGCCATTTTTTCAGCGATTTCTTTCAATTCTTTTACTGTCAGAGCGCATCCTTCGCCAAGGACGCTTTTCTCCAGCTGATTCAGCTTCTCCAGCATCACGGCATACACGCTTTGTCCATCCGCCGTCATGCCCCAGAACGGAGTGAGATCCATCCCGATCAGATCATCGCGAAGAGTAAATGTCCGGTCACTCTCCATGCAGCAGGCTTCAAGCGCATCGTAAAAGTCTGCCGTGAGTGTACTCATCGCGGCCATCATTTCCCTGTTTTCAGCGATCAGCACAGCAGCAGTCTTCTGCCAGTTTTCAAATTCCTGGTGTTTCTCATCAGCGGTCAGGATATCCGCCCTCAGCTTCGCCATAAGAGAAACTACGGCGATCAGGCAGCCTTCGTAATTTCCCTTCCCGTACTGCTGCCTCGCCTCGGTTAAGGCACTCTCGTGGAGAGAGACCGCGGCGCTTCCCAGATATTTTTCCCCTGAAAAGTCCAGCTTCAGCGATTGCAGCAGGTCTTCCGCGTCAGCGATATATTCCATAGCCGCCCTTTGCAGCGCTTCCTGCCTTTTTGCCTCATCGTCCTGAAGCGCCTGAATCTCGGCCATCGTATCCGCCATCTTTTGGCTGCCCTCACGCTCCGCCTCGGCAAGAGAGGTGGCGATCGCGTCCCGATAGGCGCTCTGCAGTTCCTTTTGTCGGCGGTCCATTTGGGCGGTCATTTGAGCGGCGGAGGCAGTCAGTTCCTTTCCAAACTCCTCCGGCGCTTCTATGATGCGTCCGGCCCGATCCATAAAGGCTTCTCTGTTTTTTTCGACTTCCTGTTCAAATTCCTCCGACAGCTTTTTATTCTGCTTCCTCTGTTCCTCCATGAGCTCCTTTGCCGACGCGCGGAAGCCGGTAATCTCTCTGTCGATGCCGGATCTGCGGATCAGCTCGCGCTCCTGGCGCTTTTTCTCCTCATATGCTCTGCCTGCGTTCACGGCGGCTTTGCCTGCCGCGCCCGCGGCTGTGACAGCGGCGTAGCCGGCAGCCAGCGGCAGCGCCAACGGCAACAACACCAACATTCCAATTTCTCCACTCATACAGATTCCCTCCTTAGGCTTTACGCAATTCACTTATTGCTCATATGGTGTACCATATCGACGATCTTTCTTTTTTCCCGGTCTTCCGGCCGCGGCAAAAATCCGTCGCCTGCTGTCACCATGGTTTCTTCCTGTATTCTCTCCGGATCCTCGGTCACCCCGGCGGTAAGCGCGGGATCACGCATCGCCTCTCTTCCCGCTTTCCTGACGACTGCCAGCAATCCGTTTTCGTAGCGGTCGCCGCCCAGAGATCGGCCCAGCTCGATATAATACTGCAGGCGGTTTGACACCTCAGAATCAGCGCGCTCCGGCAGGATCGATACCGCCAGAAGAGCTCCGTCAGAATCTGTGAAACAGATACAGTAAATATCTCGATAGTCCTCTTCCTCCTCCAGGCTTTCCAGCGGATAAGAGGCCAGCCAGCTTTCCCAAGCTTCATCCAGCTCTTCTTTGCGTCTCACCGTAAATCCAAAGGAAAGGAAGCGGAACTCCTGCCCTTGCAGATAATCAATGACGCTCTCGCCCAGCCTCATCCGGTCAACATAAGCGTTCCAGGCATTCTGATAATACTGGATTGCCCCTTCCAGACGCGAAACGACTTTTTCCAGCTCTTTTCTGCGCGCCCGAACCTCGTATGTAGAAAGGCTTCCGTCCTTTTTCAGATATTCCTCCGGAATCTGCTCCCGGATCCCGCGGATCTGTGCTCCGTGAAGATGAAGCTCCGTTTCCGCCTCTTTAAGCTCTCCATGCGACCAGTAATTCATGTCCGATTTCCAGTCATGACTTTTTCTCTCTTCTTCGCTGATTTCCACCGGTCCATCCAAAAAGCCCTCCGCATGGGCCGCTTCCTGCTCCAGCAATCGTACAGCTGCCTCCTGCACACTCTCCCATTGGTGAACTTCCATCAGCCATTCTTGCATACCTTCCTGGATTTCCAGTTCCAGCCGTTTCGCGTCAGACAGCGCGGAGATCGCCATCCCCAGTGCGGATTGACAGAAGCCTTTCTTCAGGAACTGCGCCGCCGTCGCTGTCATATCCCGGACAATCCCCAGCCTTCCGGCCCGAAAGCGCTCCGTTGGCAGCTCCGCGACTTTATGAAGCTTTTCTTCCAAAGTCTCCAGCTGTTCTTCGGCCTCCCAGCGTTCCTTTTCGTCCTTCTCCTGTTTCCGTTCCTTTTCCTCCCGGACGAAACGAGAAAGTTCTTCGGAACGCTCTTCCCAGTTTTTCGTGGCTTCCTCCAGCCGCGATTTCAATGCCTCGTATTCCGCCTGCATTCTGTGCATGTTCTCAGAAAGAGTCCCCTCAAGCGAAGCCTGGTATTCACGAAGGAGCCGCCGGTACTTCTCCTCGGCATCGCGCTCCCGGCTCTGGATCGCTTTTTCCATTTCCCGCTGCTGCGTCTCCATCTCCCGCTGCTGCTCCCGGCGCATGCGCTCGCGCTGAGTCTGCATCTCCCTGGTCAGACGGGCCATTTCTTTTTCCGCTCTCTCCAGCTTACGCTGCAGGCTCCTGATATCGTCCGCCATAAAATTTCACGCTCCCTTCCTCATTCCTTATGAACTGCCGCAAAACAGCATGCCCAGATTGTGCCGAATAATCTGTTTCGCGGCAGGTACTCAAGTCATCTGCTCTCCTCCGGCCATCCGGCGGATCGCTTCCGCCTTTTCTTCTTTTTTCCGGATTGCCTGTCTCATTTGATCCTCCGTCTCCCTCAGCAGCTTTTCAATTTCCTTTATAGATTTATCAACATCGATATTGTTATTCTTCAAAAACCGGAGAAGCTCCTCATCCTGCGCAAGCCGCGCCCGGTTCTGCTCCAGCATTTCCTGTTTTTCAGCGCTCAGTGCGTCGAGTCTGGCGATACTCTCTTTCTGCTCCGCCAGCTCCCGCTCCTGATCCTCCGCTTTTTTCTTCAACTCTTCAAGCTTTGTCTGCAGTTCGGCAGCTTCCTGCTTCCGCTCCTCGGCCTGCTTTTCCATCGCCTGTTTTCTCTCCTGCATCTCGCGCAATGCTTTTATCGCTTCGCTGTCCGCTCCCAGTGTCTCCTCCAGGCGCTCCAGCTCCTTTTCATATTCACCGCCCATGCGGAAGGTCGCGTCCGCCTGCCGTTCCACCAGCCCTCGAAGCTGGGCAATCTGATCGGTCAACATCCTCTCCCGGATCATCTGCTCGCTCAGCTTCTTCTGACAGGAGCCAAGCTCGCCGTCTTTCCTGGCCATTTCCTTCTCCATGGTCTCGATCTGTTCTTTGGCCTCACGCGCGCTCTCCCCGGAAGTCCCCACGGGAACTGGTATTTTCTCCGGCTTTTCTCCTGGCTTCAGGAGTTTTTTATCGATCGCGATCGGATTCCAGGAAATCTGAAACTCCAGATACGCGCCCGGCCGGGGATGTCCCTGATAAAGGAAAGACAGACAGCGAATATTCCGCAGGCTCTTATGGGAGAGCACAAAGGCGCTTGCGGAACCCGGAAATATCTGATTTCTGCCCTCCCGCAGCCAGTCCGCGATATCCTTCGCCGCAATCCGGATGGGAGTGCCGGAAGGGTCTTCAAAGATCGAGAAAGCGAGTTCAACCTTTCCCTCGATAATGTCATAATAAAATGGCAAGTCCAGCGTCATGCCTCTCTGTAATTCCATTCTCATCCGTATCTTCCCCCTACGTGATTTGTTTACATCTGGCGACCGACCGGGCGCATCGGACAGTTCTTCCTCCTGCGCGGTCTGTTTTCATCTGGCGACCGACCGGGCGCATCGGACAGCTCTTCCCCCTATGCGATCTGTTTTCATACGGTCGTTGCGGCAGGCGAAAAACCTGTCATGAATTGTTGCCGGTCAGTGTTTTCCAGAGTGTGAGCGCTTCCGCGGAAGGAACCCCTACCAGCTGGAGACGATCCCCCACGCATACGATTTCTGTCCTTCTGCCCTTTCTCTGATAGTACTCATCCGCGCGGTCGCGATAGCGCTCTGTCAGCAGACGTACCGTCTGATTGGAGGAGCCTACCGCCATGCGCCCGTCGTCCAGTTCCTCTTCATACCGTCCGTCGATCAGCAGATCAATCTGAGAAAGGAACCTCTCTGCCGCGGGCTTTTTCTTCGCGAGTGCCTGTAATTCTTCGAAGTACAGGCCAGAATAGACAATCAGTCCCATGTCCTTTCTGCCGCGAATGATTTTCACCATCTCTACGAGCGCCTCGGCCTGCAAAAACGGCTCCCCGCCGCTGATGGTCAGGCCCTCCAGTCCCGGCTGCTTCAGAAAATACTCTGCCAGCTGTTCCGGCGCGGCATAGCTTCCGCCCGCGCCCCGCATGCTTTTCGCCACACAGCCGTCGCACGAGAAGCAGCAGCCCTGCACCCAGAGCACGCCTCTGTGCCCGGGACCCAGCAAAGTCGTGTCTGCCACAAAATGACTGTAATTAATCCCCAGCCTCTGATGTTCCCATTTTTCTTCCATCCGCGCTCACCCATTCACATCGGATTTTGAATCCGCCGTCTTCGTTTTCCACCAGCTCCAGCTCCGGGTACGCCGCGCCTCCGCCCGGATCATTCAGTTCCGAACATGCCGCGCCTCTGTCCGGATCGTTCAGCTCCAG
>JAJBVE010000100.1:0-12266 GCA_020859995.1 Clostridiales bacterium | reverse complement strand
GGCAGCATCTCCGACGGAGACGGCTCCATGGGCAGCATCTCCGACGGAGACGGCTCCATGGGCAGCATCTCCGGCGGAGACGGCTCCGCGCACGGCGCTCTCCCGATACCGGATCTGGTAAGTTTTTTTCAGGAAGGAGTAGGAAATCTCCGTCTCCTGTCCTTCCACCGCCTCATAGTATCTGTCATTTATTTCCAGCACGGAAGGAAGCTTTTCCACAGCGTCTATGCCCTTGATCAGGCCGGATTTTCGGCTGATGATCTGGCCGCTTGCCTCGTCTGTTGCTTTCCACTCATATTCACATACGGGAATTTCCCCTGCCAGCAGCGACGCCGGGCGTGCTTCGCGGTCATACTGGGTCAGTTCGGAAAAAATCTCTGTCAGATCTTTGTATTCGGGGGGAAGCGCGGAGGTATCCGCCAGCGATTCCCGTCCTTCCAGAGCTGCCTGCTCCCGCAAAAAGGACCAGTAATAATCCGACATGCCGACCTGATAATCAAATTTATTCGCGTAAATATCTCCGGTAAGCAGCTCATATAGGATCAGCCCCATACCGAACAGGCAGGTCGCCTCATCCGCGGGTTCTTCCGCCGGACAGTAATCCACATTTCCGGTGACCGGCGTAAAGGATACAGGCCGATCTCCTTCCATCCAGAAGCATGCGGGACAAAGGCCGCGCATCAGCTCCTCCGCCTCCGGAGAAGCCGCGATGGACGGAAATTCCTTTTGAAAAAGACGGCAAAGTCCGACAAAAATCTGATCCGCCAGCTCCGGGCTTAGTTTCTCACCCGGATGTGCTTTATACCAGGCTTGAATCCACTCATCTAACCGTACTGCAGCCATGCATGTCTCCTCCTTAGCGCCGCTCCCAAATGCGCGGCATTTCTTATCCGGGTAAACTTCACGTTAAATATATCGGTGCGCCGCCTCATGCGCAGCATTTCTATAAATGGGCGGCGCGATCTGCCGCCGAACGAACGCGGGGGGCGTTTGCATTTTTGATTGTCGCGATGTAACTGTTCTGTACCTTCGTTACATCGCGTTACTTTTTCTGCAGGCCCAGACCCTCCAGCATACGCGCGGCCTCTCCGCTGCCTCCTGGTCTGGCTCCTGCTGGTCTGGCTTCTCCGCCACCGGCGTCCCCGGATCTGGTGCCTCCAGGTCCGGCCTCTCCGTTTCCGGCGCCCCCGACCGCGGACACGCCGCAGGGAAGGGGGGCTTCCCGCTGTGCCGGCGCCGAACGCGGCGGATGAGGCGGTTCCGGCCGCGTTGAAGACGTATCCGAATGAGGTGGCTCCGGAGAACGCGCTTTTTTCTGCTGTTCTTCCAGCTTTTTCCGCCACTGTTCACGCTGGATTTCACGCTCTTCCTTCGCCCGACGTTCCTCTTCCCTGCGCCTGGCTTCTGCTTCCAGCTCAGTCCTCTTTTGCTCCTTATTCTTTTCTCGAGCGCCCTTATCTGCCTGTTTTTTCCTGGCAAATTTATCCCTTAATTGCTGAAGCGCCCTATCCGTTTCCTCCAGGAATGCTTCTTTCTCACTTTTTCCCGGAGCCGGGGCAGGGGCATCCTGATACTGATAACCATCAGCCAAAAAAGAATCCTCTGAGTCCGCGTGAAACAGTTTCCCGCCGCAGAAAGCGCACCGTTTGCCCGAATCCTTCCGAAACAGTTTTTTACAGTTCTGACAATACCAGATCATCATCCTTATCCTCACATCAAAAGTTTTCACGCAGGCGCGCCCGGCAATGCCGATGAATTTTCATAGACGCCGCTGCGCGCCATGCGTGTCAGAGAATCGCCCGGATCAAAAGATAAAAGGCAAAACCGTAAATAAAAACATACAGCAGCAGCGCCCCCAGAGAACTCACGGAGCCTGAAATGTATTGAAGCAAAGCGTCATGATAAACAACAATGCTCGCGATCCAGAGAAGCACGGCCGCGGTTAAGATTATCCGAATATATTTCCGCATTTTTTCTTTCCCCCTGTTGACCACCTGTTATTATGATCGTATCATTCTTTTTTTCTGTTTTCAGACGGGGGAAAGTAAAAAGCTTTTACCTACCATCTTGACCATCGTTCACGTCTTCGTCTCCCGCGCCCTGTAAGAAGCAGAATCACCAGAATAACAATCGCGATCAATCCCACGACCAGCGCCGCGTCCAGCAGCCGGACCGTCAGCCACAGGAAAAACAACAGCACATCCTGAATGTTTCGCGCTGTCATCACAGCAGCCAGAATCAAAAGCGGCGTCATCACCAGATCATACCAGCGCATCCAGTAAGGCAGACGCGGTTTTAGCCCTCTCATCCGCGAAAACAGGCCCCCGCCCTTTCCTGAGGCAGGCCTTCTGACTGATCGAGCGCGGGATTTTTTCCCTGCAAAGCCCGTCCCGGCTGTATTCTTTTCTTCTCTGAATCCAGATGCCATTTTTCTCCTCCATTCGAATCTGCCGCGAAATACAGGCTCATCCCACGCCGCCTGATACGCAAATCCCAAACTCCGAAAACCCGGGCGTTCCGACCCGCGCCGCAGTGACGATCTGCCCGAAGCGTGACAGATGCCGCTATAATCGGTGACAGGCCAGCGCCGCGGTGACAGGCGCCGCCTGATCATTTACCGGAAAAAATTCATATTTGTATACAAGGTAATATGGGAACCTTCGCAGACATAGCACTGTCTGCTTCCCAGCTGATCCACATCCTCAAACCGAAGTCTCAGCGTATCCGGCGCCTCACGCATATGCTGATCCTCATGTCTGGGATTATTAAAAGTGAATATTTCCAGAAATTCCCGGGTGATCCCCGTCCCTTCCTCGACCACCTGACGCGTATAAGTCCCCGCGGTTTTTGTCAGTTTTTCAACGGATTTGGTCCCATTCAGCAAAACCATCGAAAATCCGTATTGAGCCAGGATCTTATCCAGTTCTCCTTCATTACCTGCTCCCGGTATCAGAGCGGTACAGTCATCCGCGGTCAGCGTCAGCGTCAGATTATGGGACGTAGTGATATAGTCATAAAAATCGGTTCCGGCGGTTCTCTGCCGAAGATCCACGGAATCTATGACCAGAATCGGGTCGCCAAATACACTGACCGCCCGCAGCTCCTGGGCAAGACATTCCAGGATCTCCATACTCGCCTGAGGCTTAAGGGAAAAATATACAAAAGGCATATGCCCTCTTGCTTCGCTTTTCCGCTGCGCCAGCTCATAAAGGCTGTGCCGCTTATTCGCCGGGCGGTCGTCCGCGTAATATCTCCATTTTCTTCGCAGGGAAGAAAATATGCTGTTCATCTCAGCGACGCGTTCCGGGTTTCTTCTGACGTTAAGCGCCTCATATTCTCTGCCCGACGCGGTGAGAAGGTCAGAAAGGAACGCGCCGCTGCGCGTCCCAGCCTTTTCAAAAATCCTGGCGAGATTTTCCAGAGAAACCACGTATCCGTTTTCCGAAAGGATATCACAGGCCGCCAGAAACAGCGCGTTGTCCCAGAGATCCATATGGATACTTTCATCGTGTCTGGCGATCGCCAGAATTGCCTGCCGGATGTTTTCCGGCGGCAGCTCCAGAAACGGATTGTACTCCGGCGTCTCGACGCTGATCTTCAGAATCGAGCGCGCGCAGGGAAGATTTCCTTTATCAATCGCGCCCAGCAGCTTATCCGCGGAAGCGCTTTTGCTGCTTATGACGACCACCGGACGGCCATACAGCTGCTCATCCAGAAACAGTCTGCGCAGCCAGAAAAAGAGCGCCGACTCCCGTTCCGCTCCGCTTCCATGCAAAAGAAGATTGTCATAAGAGCGAAATCCTTCAAAAAAAGAAGAGATATTTTTCGGAAAGCGATCTGTCACGATATTCCTCCCCGCTTCATTTCCCCGATTTGCCTGCCTTCTGAAATTCGCCATACGATTTCATCTCCTTTTGCATACTGCTGCCGTCAAAAGCATGAATCCGGACATAAACCCACGATTCCTGACTTCCGGGCATAAACCATAGTATCGACCGCCTAATATTCCTCGAACTGGAAGAGGAAGGGTGCGCAGCCGGTCAGCCCCACGACCGCCTGACCGATCCCCAGCTCTACGAGCTGCCAGTCCTCTACGGTATGCCCTTCCCGCTCCAGGCGTTTCAGCTCTCCGGCCATATCCCAGTACTGCAGAGAAACAAAATTTTTTCCGAACAGCTCGCTGACGTAGGTTCTGGACGGCTCATCCGTCATCCGGAACGCGAAAATATTGGAAAATCCAGCCGCGATCACCTGTCCTCTGGTTTCGCCGTAGACATCCTCCAGCTGCCGGATATTCTGAATACCTGCAGCCACCTTGATTCCGAGGGATCTGCCGAAATTCAGCGCGTCGTCGATATGGTGAAGCTTCGGCAGCAGCTTAAACTCGTCAATAATCAGATAAACATTTCCCTCCGCGTGGGAACGCCCCAGCGCTTCCTTCAGGGAGAGATCGATCAGCAGAGAGTAGATGCAGGTCAGCACCTCGCCGACGCTCAGATCGTACTCAATAAAGATTTTTTTGCCATCCTTATTGTGAATGAGCTCCCGCATGGAAATGTCCCGTCCGGGCTGATAGTCAGCAAAAATGCCGATAAAATAATCATTGATCATGCTGTTCAGTTCGCCCAAAACACCCAGCGCCTGATTGGATGTGCCGTTGCCGATATAGCTCTCGGCGCTCGCGAAATCAGGCCAGGAACGAATCACGTTCAGGATATCCTTTACCGTATATCTCCGGATGATGTCCCGGATCAGCACACGGTTGTTGTAGGAGGGAGCCTCCCGGTCAAAAATGGCTCTCTGTCTGCGTATGATCCGCTCGATCTCTTCGGAATGATCCCCCTGCGTCCGCATAAGAGCGTCCATCTCTTCTTCCAGCGCGTGATATTCCGGCATCCCCCAAAATTCCCGCATTTTCGCCGTGACAAGGATGAAAAAGAGGTCGGCCGCGGCATTGGAGAAAAACGGCTGGCTGCCGTTCTTTCTCTGCTCAAACAGGGTTTTCGCGATCTCACGGGCGGTAAGCTCCTTCTCCTCCCTGGTTTTTCCGCCGTATTCTATCTCACGGAACAGATTCCAGTACTTTGTTTCCCCGGAGAACGCGGCGGAATTTCCGATCACTACGTCTTCGCCCCTGGTATAAAATTTCTCGTAGAAATCGCCCTTCGTGTCAAAGAGAAGCATGACATCGTTCCGGGGGCCGTCCTCGGAGTGCATGATCAGATCCAGGTTTCTCACAATGTGATAAAAGGTGTTAGTCTTGCCGGAGCCGATCCCGCCGATCAGCAAAATGTGCTTCGAAAGCATCTGCTGATCCATGTAAAACGCACCATCATCATCGGAATAAAATTGCAGCATCGGATCATCCGGTATCTCCGGCAATTTTCCATCCGCGAGCATTTTACCGTAGATCGCTTCCTGGTCTGGTCTTATCTCATAATCTTTCGCCATTGTCTTTTACCCTCTCTTTCTACTCTCCCATTCCCGCGCCGCCGTCACTGCCCATACCGCCGTCTCCGCCGTCCATACCGCCATCTCCGCCATCCATACCGTCTCCGCCATCCAGGCCCTCTCCGCCATCCATACCGTCTCCGCCATCCAGGCCCTCTCCAGCGTCCAGACCCTCTCCGCTGTCGGTCATTCCATTATCTGAGTTGGCTTCATTCTCGTTGGTTTCGTTATTCTGGGTTTCATTTTCGCTAGCTTCACCATTCTGAGTTTCATTTTCCTGGCTCTCGCTCTTTTGGGCTTCGCTTTCCTCCTGCTTCGCGAAGTTTTCCTTTTCCTGATCGTATTTCTGGTTGAGTTCCATCTCTGCCTCTTCTTTTTCTTCCTGAGACATATTCTTGTTTTCCTTTAGTTTTTTCAGCTGGCCTTTACGCTGTTTCTCCAGCTCTTCATTAAATTCCTCGATTCTTTTCTTTGTTCTCTCATAAATTCCCATTCAGATTTCCTCCTTTAATTTTTGCGGTTTCTCCATCCGAGCACCTTTCCCGCGATCCGCTCCGGCACGGACGGCTGATAAGACTGCCCGGCTTCTTTCAATAACGCCATCAGCTTTTGCTGTAATTCCCCTGTACAGTTCTCCTCCGCGAGTACCTTGCCGGCCAGCTTCGGCGTGTAATACTGAGGAAGATACCTGCGCAGCGCCTGCTCCAGCATATGCCGCGCGTCCTGCGTGAATTCCGCGGATCGTCCCGGGACGCTCCGCATATAGAGGGACGCTCCCGCCAGAGAGACAACCTGCGCCGCGAGCCGATGTCCTTTCGCAAGGGAGAGCGCCTCCGACACATAGGCGTCAATGTACGCGGTCAGCATTCTCGCGTCCGGCATCGCAAACAGACAGGCCATCGTAAAATGCAGATCTTCACTGCCAAACCGCGCCGCGGCGGCAGCCAACGCCTGAAAATACGCGCTTCCGACAAAAAGGTGGTCTGTGTGAAAGCATTTTCCGGCAAAGGCATCCGCCAGAGAAAGCGCTTCTGCCGCGCTTTGCGCGCGCCGCAGACCATCGCGGAATTCATAAAAGGATACGCTGACGGAAGTCCTTCCGCACGCGGATGCCCATCTTTTCATTTTGGCATAGGTCTCGGACAATACGTTGCGGACGCCCTTTCTGCTCTCAGCGCAATGCCACGGATTCAGCAGCGCGTCAAGCCTGCGAAAGAACACGTCCTCCACGTCCCCGCTCAGCTGATCCCTCTGCTGATAAAGCGTTTCGCACAGCGTTCCGATGTTTCCATCGTACAGCTCCAGCACTGCGTCCCACCAGTCAGAGGCGCGGTCCGGGTATTCTCCCTTCGCCCTGCCTCTCGCGTCCGTTTTTTCCAGATACTCCGAGACAGATGAAATGACCGCATAAAACAGCTTCGGCGAGGTCTGCAGCCGGACAAGCGCTTTTTCAAGCTCCTGCCGATCCTTTTGCAGCGCGGCCAGAGCCAGGCACACAAATCTGTATTTTTCATCACTGTCGCCAATCTGACGGAGGCCGCGCGGTTCCGCCTCTTCCATAGTAAAGAATAAATCCAGTACCATCGCGGCCGTAGCGGGGGGAGTGTCCTCCAGAAGCGGCGTATATCCGACAATACGCTCGTCGTCAAAAAGCTCCACGAGAGCCGGCATCACCATATCTGTAAGCGAAGAGTTCTTCAGAGCGGCCCAGGTTTTGCCAAGACGGGCGCCTCCCAAAACGAGATTTTCGCACTCACGGGAAAGCCGCTCCGCCAGACAAATGCTGACCCGCTCCGGGCAATTCAGTTCCCGCGCCATCTCCCACATGAGCGCGAGCAGCGCGTATCCTCCGTCCTCATCCTCCTCCATGAAGCGCGGATACACATGAATGCATTCCTCCAGCAATTTACCGGAAAGCTCCCGCGCAGGTGAGGACGGCTCGCCGGCAGAGAGCCCCGCCTCCCGCAGTGCTTCCACAGCGGAGCAAAACGTGTAATAGGTCCGCTCGCCGCGGGAAGGCTCCTCCGAAAACAGATAATCCCAGGCGTTATACGCTCTCTCAAGCAGGGTGCCTGCCTGCGGAATGTTCAGGCTGGGAAATACGTCTGTGTAAAACTCTTTTATCTTTTTTCCATAGGAAACAGCAGCTGTGTAGAACGGTTCCTTTATTGTATCCTGAGGCTGAAAACACGCCGCTTTTCCGACTCCGTCTATCAGGCCATACCGGTCTGTCGAAGTCAGAGCCAGAGCCCCGCAGAATTCATCCTGGGGATGAAAGCCTGTAATCATACAGTACGGACGCCGTTTCAAAGCGCCTCCGCTGTTTCCGACAGGAGAAAATCTCCCGGTATCGTCTACATAATAAAACAATTCACTGTTTATCTGAGCCATCAGGTTCGAGCGGTTGGTCACAAACGTCACGGTTCCGGCCAGCGCCTCCGGAAGCGCGTACTCAATCGCGGCAACCCACAACTCCACATTTTCCGGCGTATCACGTATCAGGAGAACCTTGCGCTCTTCCTCCGGTTTATCGTATTCATGAAGCAAAAACCACAGGGCAGCCTTTACTGCCTCTGTCCGTCCATCGCGGACGAAGGATTTTACATGGACAAGGTCCAGATAGCCGCCCATCGGCTCGTCGTCCGCCTGCGGCAGCCATTCGGGCTCCTGATCCTGATCCTCGTCCTGTTCCAGATAATAATCGGATTCCGGTCTTTTATAAGCATCCCACTCGTCCGCTCCAAACCAGGCGCAGGGCCGCCCCGCGAATTCTCCCGTAAAGCACTGTTTGATAAAACCACCCGATCTTTGCCCGGTGCTTCCCTCCGCAAAGCGCGTACGCGTTTCCTCGCGGGAGAGCGCGTAGGTATTCTCCGAAAGGCGCGTATACTCATACACGGAAAAAACCCCCGCCTCGGAAGACTCCCGTGAGCCGCTGCGGACCGCGAGCACGCGCTGCAGCAGATCCGGGGATGGCGCTTCCCCATCCGCGAACAGCTCCCGGCTGAGTGAAAAAATCCCGAAACCGCCGCTGCGGTTTACCTGTCCCTGGTTTTTCAGATCCCGATGCGGAAAGCATCTGGTATAAATCAGCTGATTCAACATATAGGTTCTCCTCCTTCCTTCCTCACACCGCCGGCACAATTCCTTCTTTGTACAGCATCCAGATCAGGGGATCCAGAACCCGGTGCGGGGTAACTGTCCCCAGCCGGTACGGACCGACCGGAGGCTTTCCGAAATTCGATACGCCAAAAAAGCGCACCCGTCCATTTACAAAATTCGCGTTAATGGCCTTCAGAAACGCGGACTGTCGTTTTTCCGCGAGCCAGTCCCGAATCTCCTGATCCACGGCGTCCGCGTCCGCCAGATCAAATCCCCGTTTCTCCAGATGCGGGCTCGGCTGCATCGTCACTCCCGCATGGAATTCACCCTCGACAATATCGACCTTTGTGAATACGATGGCCACATCGCGGTCAATCTTCTTGTCCACCGATATCCCGCAGCAGGCTCTGATGAAATTCGCCAGATTGTCAACCATTGCCGTCGGCGTTCCTTTTGTATCCTTCGTGTGTCTCGAAGTGTTGGAACTGGACCAGTCACGTATTTCCTTCGGAATTTCGCTGACCGCTTCATTTAGTACCAGCGGATCAATCAGAATGACCAGCACCTTCGACCCCGCCACATATCTGCTGATCACAGGATCGATCTCCTTCTCAAAGTCCTCCCCCGCGCCGTCATATATCGTGACCGAATAGGACGGGATCCTTCTGTTCGTCTGTTTATCCAGGTCTCTGATTCTCCAGAGCTGGGGTCTTGGGGAAATCCCGGCCGTGGTTGCCTCCATGGTCTTTTTCTCCTCAAACATACGTCTTTCATTTTTTTGAAAAGTGGTTTCCGTTAAACTGTCCATATGCGACAGCACCCAGGGGGAGTTATCCGCGTTTCTGAGTTCATGAAGCATCGCGGTCAGGAAGCTGGTCTTGCCCGCGCCTACTGTCCCAATCATGCTGAACCGCAGATACTTATCATATTCCAGAAGCCCCGCCGGCAGCATGGCTCCGCAAAATTCATAGCCGCATTTCAGCTGGGTAAAACTCCCGCCGCATCCCGGGGTTGAACATTTCTCCACCCTTCCGGTATCAGGCGTTTCTTTTTTACAGATCGGGCAGACCCGGATCAGATTTTTTCTCTCCAGCCGCTCCAGGCAATAAGGGCAAATCACATCACTTCTGGCGGCGCCCGCAAATGGCAGCCTGATTTTGTTCCATACTGACATTCTATTGTCCTCCCGTTAATTCGTTTTTTTCTGTTTGCTTTTAAGAACGCCGCCCCGGTTCCTTTCCGCTATGCTTCCGGCACCCTCAGATTTTCCAGCTGCCGGATTCTCATAAAATACGCGCCAACGTCCTCTCGTGAAAGCATCAGGCGCAGATGGGTGCCGGGCTTCAGACCCCGGAAAGTGTCCGCTTCGAAGGAACAGATATATCTGCCATCCGGAAATCCTTCGGGGAAAGGATCAATCGTATGCAGAACCACCAGCCCCGGATTTGCCTCACTCATGGGCACATGTCCATCCTTCCGGTATACCAGCTTCAGCTGCGGCGTAACCCGCGCGGGACACGATATGATCAGCTCCGCGTACAGGCGATCAGAAGCCGCCGGCCGTCTTCCAAATCCGCGGCGGCCAGACCGCTCTGTATGCCAGCGAATATCATAGGTGATCGTCCGCTCCGCGCGTTCTGCCAGAGAAAGAGGCGCTCCGCGCGAATCCGCCCTGGTGGATCCCGCCCCGGATGGCCCGGTTTCTGGCGTTCCCGCTCCCGATGCTCCCATTCCGGAGGACCCGGTTCCATGCGCTCCCGCTCCGAATGGCCCGGTTTCTGACGTTCCCGCTCCCGATGCTCCCATTCCGACCGGCTTCCTGTCGGAGGAGTCCGCCGCGATAAAAATCGCGGTATTCAAATCCCTTACAACCGGAAGCAGAGCCTCCGGATTCTCTCTTATTCCACTCATATGTCATTCTCCCCCGCGCAAATTGACCGCTTATCAGACTATCCCGCATATTCCGGCAAACTCTTCGTCCGCCTGTGGCAGCAGCCATTTGATGACACTCTCGATTCCCCATGGAGCAAACGCGCTTCCGTCCGGCTCATGTCCGATGGCGCTGACCGGAAAATAGCGGACATTTGTAAACTTTGCCTCCAGGTTTTCGACCGCGTTCGAAGAACACTGACTGATCAAAAACCGTCTGCACGCGTCGCTGGAGGAATTTTTATGGAGAAATCCCTCGACTTCTTTTTCATCTGCTTTGGGAATCAGCACCGCGACCGGCACGCTGTATCTGTCCTCCACCTTACCTCCTCCAAGATCATCTATGTAATTGATGAAATTCCCAACCACACTTTCCGCGGTCATTTCACTGCAGTGCTCCAGGCTTTCGCCGCGCTCCTGCCGCCTCTTCCGCAGTTCTCCGCTGCCAAACGGATCCAGGAACAGCAAGAAGCCATTGCAATACCGAAATTGCCTCTGGCTGATCTCCGAGTCTGAGCGTCTGCCGTCAAACATTTCTCCCGCGATATCATAAATCGTAAACATTCTCTTCACTTCGAGGGGGCTTTCAATCAAAAGCGGATACATGCGCGCGTTCATCTGATCCGTTGCCGGACATTCCGCGTTCCGATACCATTCTTCCATCTCCCGAAAAGCGGCCTCATAGAGTTTGGGAACACTCGTTTTCATTCTGGCATCCTTTAGAAACTGCTCCTCAAATATGTGATAAAGGGAAGTGAGAAACACCGTTTTGCCTGACTTTGTCCCGCCAACCATCTGTAAAGCAATCGGCCTGGCATCCGCCGCGGCCAGAGGTGCCCCGCAGTCCGGACAATATCCCTCCAGGCGCGATCTGCCGTTTAAGAAAACAGAAGGAATTTTTGCCCCGCACTCGCACCTGTGATGCCAGATTCCGTAGGGACCAGGCAGCAGCTTTGTATGCTTTCTTCCGCAGTCCGGGCAGGCAAATACCGGAACCAGGAAACGCTTGTGGCACACCGGACAGTCGCTGAATATTCTGTTTTTGGTTAAATAAGTGCGATCGATAAACCAGACAATCGAAAAAACAACATAGGTGACCAGCATAACCACTGTCGTCACCGTGCCATGCAGCAAACCAAATATGGCGCAAAGAATTGTCCCAAATACAAAAATACTGACATAAGCAAAAATCCGAAAGGCCCAGGCCAGTACAAACCTGAAAAATTCAGTCGAAATCATAGTGACATAAGGACTCGTCCCCTGAATTCGCTCCGCTATACCTTTCAGGTTCTCGATAGAATTCCAGTTCTCCTGGAAGGATTCTTTAATGGTATTTGCCAGCTGTACATATCCCGGACCGAAAAAGTAACTCCGCCTCGCCGGCTCCGGCTCCTTTCCATCCCGCTCCGGCCATTCCCATTCCCGGAAATTAATATTATGAAAGACCGCCAGGGCATAATTTTTCAGCGCGTAAAAAGCCGCGAACGCCAGCGCGGCGAAAAAAATCACAGAAACTCCCATCGCGCATATGGAAGCAAACATCACGCCCACCACAATCCAAGCAATGAGATTACCCGCCAGTTCACTCATAATCTATCCCCCCAGTCTGTGCTTTTTCCATTCTCTTCCTGATTCTTTATCATTATATATTCCGCAAAACATTTCACAGCAGGGGGGAATGGGACATGAATTCCCTTAAAAAAATTTAAAAAGGTTTCTTAAAAAAATTCGCTGAAGTGAAAAAGTAAATTCCACTCTGAAAAGCGCAAAAAATTGGTGGTGAT
>JAJBVE010000075.1:14179-22480 GCA_020859995.1 Clostridiales bacterium | reverse complement strand
ACTATGTATAATACGGTATTTGAAAAAATCATGGGAGAGATCTACACAAGATCAGGAGATAAAAGTACAGAAGCTGCAGCTAATGCGACAGCGAGCGATAAAAGTAATGGTTTTCTTAGAAAAACTATTTTTTCTCTATATTACGCAAATGCATATAGACTGTGTTGCGGGAAATGCCCAGTCCTTCCGCTACTCGCACCACCGCGTTTTTTAAATTGAAAATTCCCCGCATGTACAGACGGTTAATAATCTCCTTATTGCGGTTCACTGCCGAAATTGTATTGTCCTCATCAATCTCCGAGCAGACATCCTCGAGTACGGTCCCAATCAGGTCAGCCGACTCTTCTGCCAGAATCTCCACCGGTTTGTTGTCAGGCTGATGAATGCTCTCGTTCAGATCCCCCAACAATGTGCTAAGCGGCGTATCCAAATAGAAATTAATACAAATCAGGCCAATCACGCGTCCCCGCGCGCCACGGATAAATATCGTGGTAGATTTCAGCGGTTCACCCGCACGGTTGCGATTAAAATAAGTAATATAATCCTGCATATTATTCTGCTGAATTTTAGAAACCATTTGCAGCGCCAGATCTGTAATCGGAGAACCAATGCGTCTCCCTGTACGCTCTCCATTACAAATAGCGACCACAGAATGATCCAGATCCTCCAAACTGTGCAATACAATCTCATAACTCTTCCCCAGATAATCAGACAATCCGGCCAGCACAGTTTTATAAGATTCCAGAATCTGCGCGTCCTCTGGAGTAAAAATCACATTTTCAATTTTCACATATACACCTCTTATCTTTTAGTCTGCGAATCATTTCCTGTGGGTCTTGTAAATCAGCGCCGCATTCTGAAAAACCGCCGTTTTCCCTCTCAAACGATACAAAATCCATGCGTATTTTACACCCGCTTTCCATATATTGCAAGAAATTTTTCTTTTTCTTCCTATTCTTCCTATTAATTGCCTATTAATTGCTCTATAATAGCCATAATCGCTTCCAAATCGCGGGAATTTTTTCTTTTTCCCGTAGTTGCCATCAGGTTGCATATGGTCTGCTTTTTTGATAGAATAACAATACTGTATAAGTAAGGACGTATGGTACTGAAAAATCATCCTTTGACACACTTTTATACTAAATATAAGGAGGAACTGTTTCTATGAACTATCGTCAGCTTGGCAAAACCGGATTACAGGTCAGTGAGATTGGTCTGGGATGTGAATGGCTTCAGCGGCATGACGCCAGGGAAGTGCGTCAGGTTATTAATTCAAGCGAGACGCTCGGCATCAATATTCTGGACTGCTGGATGGCTGAGCCAAATGTTCGAAGCAACATTGGCGCTGCCATTAAAGGAAAAAGGGAAAAATGGTATATCCAGGGACATATCGGTTCCACCTGGCAAAATGGCCAGTATGTGCGCACCCGGGATCTGAATCAGGTGATCCCTGCGTTCGAAGATCTTCTGACCCGGCTGCAGACAGACTATATCGATCTCGGCATGATCCACTTTGTAGATGAAGAAGCGGAGTTTAACCGCATCATGCAAGGTCCATTTATAAGCTATGTCCGCTCTCTTAAACGAAAAGGCACAATCCGGCATATTGGTATGAGCACACACAACCCGGCAGTCGGAAAGATGGCCGCTCTCTCAGGGGAAATCGAAATGCTTCTTTTCAGCGTCAACCCTGCGTTCGACCTTCTGCCTCCCAGTGAGGATATCCAGACCATGTACGCGGAACAATACGAGGAAAGTCTGCAGGGTATCGCGCCGGAAAGAGCGGAACTATATACTGCCTGCGAGCGTCTGGGCGTAGGAATCACTGTTATGAAAGGCTACGCCGGAGGCAGGCTGTTTGACGCCGCCCGTTCTCCCTTTGGGGTCACATTGACCCCGGTGCAATGTCTGCACTATGCTCTGACCCGTCCGGCCGTAGCGAGTGTCATGGTCGGCTGCGAAACTCCCGCGCAGGTCCAGGACGCCGCAGCCTATGAGACTGCGACAGACGAAGAAAAGAATTACAGTTCTGTGCTGGCGCACGCACCGAAACACGCCTATGGTGCCGGGCAGTGTACATACTGCGGGCACTGCGATCCTTGTCCAAAAGGCATTGATATTGCCATGGTAAACAAGCTGTACGACCTGGCTGCCATGCAGCCCGCTGTCCCAGAGACCATACGCGCCCACTACGCTCAGCTCCATACCCCCGCGTCTGCCTGTATCAGCTGCCAGGCCTGTGAACGCCGTTGTCCCTTCGGCGTACCGGTAGCCGGCCGCATGCGTCAGGCCGCTGATCTTTTTGAGCAGGCTTAATTTTCCTGTTCATGAAAAGCTTGTGTTTCAAATGCAAAACTCCCTGCGCACCCCTGTGCGTTAAGAAAGGCGGCCAGATGACCGCCTTTCTTTTATCTTACGAATCTTTCAGTTCTTTTTTATCACTCTTCCGCGTTCCGCGCCGCGATCTCGCGCTCCTGCACATCGTTCGGAGCCTGCTCATAACGGGCGAACTCATACGTAAAGTCTCCTGAGCCGCCGGTCATAGAACGGAGCTGGGTCGAATAACCGTACAGTTCGGACATCGGCACATCCGCCTCGACGATCGTGTTGCCCTTGTGATCCGGGTTCATGCCCAGGACACGGCCGCGTCTCTTGTTCAGGTCGCCCATAACGTCGCCGGTGAATTTATCCGGAACGGTCACCTTCATGGACGCGATCGGCTCAAGAAGTACCGGACTTGCATCCATAAAGCCCTTCTTGAAGGCCTGGGAAGCAGCGGTCTTAAACGCCATCTCGGAGGAGTCTACCGGATGATAAGAACCATCGTAAAGTACGGCTTTGACGCCGACCACCGGATATCCGGCAAGAGGTCCCTTCTGGCAGGAGTCCGCGATACCCTTTTCCACCGCCGGGAAGTAGTTCTTCGGAACGGCGCCGCCGACAACCTCCTGAGAGAACTCATACGGCACATCCAGGCTGTCCAGCGGTGAGAAGCGCATCTTGACATGACCATACTGTCCGTGGCCGCCGGACTGCTTCTTATACTTGGAATCCACATCTGAGCTCTTACGGATGGTCTCGCGGAACGCCACCTTCGGCTTCTCGAGATTTACATCTACTTTATACTTGGTCAGCAGACGGCTGACAACAATATCCAGATGCTGGTCGCCAAGACCATACAGCAGGGTCTGACGGTTCTCGCCATCGTTCACGACCTTCAGGGTCAGATCCTCCTGCGCCATCTTCGTGAGAGCCTGCGCGACCTTATCCTCCTCGCCTCTCACCTTCGGCTCATATCTTTTGTAGGTATAAGGAACCGGCGTCTCAATCTTGCCATAAGCAATCGGGGTTGCCTTGGTAGAAAGGGTATCTCCCGTCGCCGCCTCGATCTTGCCGATCGCGCCGATGTCGCCGGCATGCAGTTCCTTGACTTCTACCGGCTTGCTGCCTTCCATCACATACAGCTTGCCTACACGATCCTCTGTACCTTTGGCGTCATTGTAAAGAGTGTCATCTCCCTTGATTACACCGGAAGCAACCTTGATAAAGGAATATTTACCGATAAACGGATCCACAAGAGTCTTCCAGACATAAGCGGATTTTGCTTTTGAGAAATCGTAATTCGCCTCGAAAATTTCCTTGGTCTTGGTATTCACGCCCGCGAACTTACGCTTCTCCGGGGACGGCATGTAGTTCACAATGTCATCCAGCAGGATCAGGATACCCTGAAGGTTAACGCTGGCGCCCATCGTCACCGGAACAATAGAGCCGTCATCCACATTGGTGTGCAGAGCCGCCATGATCTCCGCTTCCGAAAACTCTTCCCCATTAAAATAGCGATCCATCATCTCTTCGCTGGTCTCCGCAACCGCCTCGATCAGGTTTTCACGATATTTTTCTACGTATTCCATTAAGTAATCCGGGATCGGGCACTCGACCTTTTCCTGCTTATTTACATATCTGCGGGCCGCCATCTTTACGATGTTTACATAACCGACGAACTTCTCATTCTCGCGGAATGGCACATGGATCGGCGCGATCTTCTTGCCATAAAGCTCCGTCAGGGACTCAACCACCTTGCGGTAGCTGGCATTGTCAAAATCCATGTTTGACACATAGAAGAAACGGGGAAGCTTAAACTTCTCGCACAGGTCCCAGGCTTTCTGCGTGCCAACCTCTACGCCGCTCTTGCCATTGACCACGATCACAGCCGCGTCCGCGGCCGCGCAGGCCTCGACAGCCTCACCGGCAAAGTCAAAGTATCCCGGCGCGTCCAGAATGTTGATCTTGGTATCGCCCCAGATGATCGGTACTGTGGATGTCGTGATTGAAAATTTTCTCTTGATCTCCTCTTTATCATAATCGCTGATGGTATTTCCGTCAGTGACACTGCCCAGTCTGCTCGTGATTCCCGACAGGTACGCCATGGCTTCCACAAGGGTAGTCTTGCCCGCTCCACCATGTCCGAGAATTACGACATTGCGAATCTTGTCAGTTGTGTAAACTTTCATGTTCTTCATCCTCCAATTATTTAGTAGTACGCGCATCTTTTGCCATCTATAGTACAGATACCTGCCCTCCCAGCCATACATGCCCCTGTCCCGCTCACTCTGCGCCGTGACGCAGATGGAACAAAGCTACAGGTCATGATAACAGACAAAAAGACGAAATGGCAAAAAGCCTCACATGGTTACATTCTACTAAAAAATTGCTGACAGTTCAAGCAGTTTATTCAATTTTAACAATATTTTTTGTTTCAGCCATATTTCTGTCGTTTTAAGAAATGCAGTTCAGAAAAGCAGTTTTATTTTCAATTGACGAGTATTTCCGTCTCTGGTAAAATATTGATAGTTTCGTTTTAGAAAGGAATAGATTATGAATACAGAAACCTTTGGTTTTGTCGGGCTGGGGCTGATCGGCGGTTCGCTCGCGAAAGCACTCAAAAGAGCACGGCCTGACTGCCGCATCATGGCTTATACGAGGACAGCCAGAACAGTTGAAGAAGCGCTCCGGCAGGGCGTGATTGATGAAATCTGCTCCTCCCCGGCGGACGCAAAGTTTAGCGCCTGCGGCTGTATTTTTTTGTGCGCGCCGGTGAGCAGTAATGTCGCGGCTCTGGAGCAGCTGAAGGATATCGCAAAGCCCGACTGTATTCTCACGGACGTGGGCAGTGTCAAGACGGACATTCATCTGGCCGTGGAAAAGATGGGGCTGAACGGCCGCTTTATCGGCGGTCACCCGATGACCGGCTCGGAAAAATCCGGTCTGCAGTACGCGCGGGCGCATCTGTTTGAAAATTCTTATTACATCCTTACGCCTTCGCCGGGCGTGCCGGATGGATGGGTAGAGTATCTGCGCGCTCTGGCTGCAGGGATTGGAGCGCTGCCGATTGTCCTGGACTACCGCCAGCATGACCGCGCGACGGCGGCCGTCAGCCATGTACCGCACCTGATAGCGGCCGCTCTCGTCAATACGGTGCACGATCTGGACTCCCCCGAGGAGCTGATGAAAACGCTCGCTGCCGGAGGATTTAAGGATATCACGCGGATCGCTTCTTCTTCGCCGGAGATGTGGGAGCAGATCTGTATGACTAATGGAGACAACATCGTCTCCGTCATGGACACGTTTATCCGTCTCCTTAACGATGCCCGCTCGGCAGTACAGAGCAAAGATGGCGAGGCGATCTATAAGATGTTTGAAAAATCCCATGATTACCGTGATTCCTTCGCATCCAGCAGTCCCGGAAGCATTAAAAAGACCTTCCAGGTATACTGCGATGTGATCGATGAATCCGGCGCGATCCTGCAGGTAGCCACAATACTTGCCGGTCAGAACATCAGCATCAAAAATATCGGCATCGTACACAGCCGGGAGTTCGAAGAGGGAGCGCTGCGCATCGAGTTCTACGAGGAAGCGCCCGCCAGAGCCGCCGCAAGGCTGCTGCGCGAACACAATTATCAGGTTTGGGAGCGGTAGCGCAGGCTGGCGTGCTGTTTTATTTCTTTTGGATCATAGTAAATTGATAATATTCAGTACCTTCACATTCTCGGAAAAAATACAAATATAATCGTTCATATGAAAGGGAAAAATCTGTCATGATCATCAAATACACAGCCCCGCTTCGCGGGGAGCTTTCGATACCGGGAGATAAATCAATTTCACACAGAAGCGTCATGTTTGGCGCACTCGCTGAGGGTACCACGGAGGTCACCAATTTTCTGACCGGGGCAGATTGTCTCTCCACCATCGCCTGCTTCCGGCAGATGGGAATAGAGATTGAACAAAAAGATACGCATGTATTAATTCATGGAAAAGGGCTGCACGGCCTGAAAGCGCCGTCGAAGATTCTTGACGCTGGAAACAGCGGAACGACTGTCCGTCTGCTCTCCGGCATCCTTGCCGGACAGAATTTTGATTCTGTCATCACCGGAGACGAAACCATTCAGAAACGGCCGATGAAGCGCATTATGACTCCGCTTGCAGGTATGGAGGCGGATATCACTTCTGTACTGGGAAATGGCTGTGCGCCTTTGCAGATCCATGGGAAAAAACTGCACGGCACACACTATGATTCACCTGTTGCCTCCGCGCAGGTGAAGTCCTGTATCCTGCTTGCCGGTTTGTATGCGGACGGTATTACCAGCGTCACGGAACCGGCTGTTTCAAGAGACCATTCCGAGCTAATGCTGCAGTATTTTGGAGCGGATATAAAAAGCAGCGGTTTTACGGTTTCTATCACCCCCGAGCCGAAGCTCACAGGCACAAAGATAAGAGTCCCCGGAGATATCTCCTCTGCGGCTTATTTCATAGCTGCAGCCTTACTCGTACCCGGCTCAGAACTTCTGCTGAAAAATGTCGGTATCAATCCGACCCGGGACGGCATGCTTCGCATCTGCCAGGCGATGGGCGCCGACATCACACTTCTGAATGAAGACCATTCTGATGCGGAGCCCTGCGCCGACCTGCTGGTGCGCAGCAGCCATTTAAAGGCTGTTGAAATCGGTGGTGACATCGTCCCCACCCTAATTGACGAACTGCCCATTCTGGCCGTTCTCGCCGCTTTCGCGGACGGTACGACCGTGATCCGCGACGCAGCTGAGCTGCGTGTCAAGGAATCCGACCGCATTGCCGTCATGACGGAAAACTTAAGCCGCATAGGCTGTCCGGTGGAAGCCACAGATGATGGCATGATCATCACAGGCGGGAGGCAGCTCCACGGCGCTGTCATCGATTCCCATATGGATCACCGCATCGCGATGAGTTTTGCGGTCGCGGCGCTGGCGTGTACAGGAGAGATGAACATACAGGGCGCGGAAATCGTCAACATCAGCTATCCGGAGTTCTATGAAGATCTGGCAAGTGTGTGCAGGTAAGGCTTGCATAAGACATAAGAAAATAATGATTTCATGCTTTGGCTTGAAACCGGCGACGAAAAATATAAACCTCAGGAAGGCAGCAAGGAGCAGAGCGAAAATTAAAGAACTGACACAGCGGAGTGCATCACTCCGCTTTTTTATGCACACAGGCGCGAACGGAGATTAGTAGCTTCGCTACTCGCGCCTGGCGCGGCGGATAGGGAGAGCGGGCTCCCCCTATCCGATTGCGCAGAGCCGGGCAAGTATATTTATTTTCTTTCTTTTAATATCTGGTACACACGGAGAACATATTTCCTTTGTATATTTTTGCCAGTATTTGAAACTATACGGGGAGATTTTATTACAAATGACCAGTGAAGAATATTACGAATTGATTTTACCTTATCAGGATGCCATGAATCTGCTGCTTGGCAGGCTTGATGTCCTGAACCACTCTATCTACAAGGACGCAGCATGCAAGCCGGTCCACACCTTCTACTCCCGAATCAAAAAACATAAAAGTCTCGATGAAAAGCTGGAGCGGCTGCACTTCGATCCGACCCCTGCAAACGCGAGGGCACATCTGCAGGACATTGCCGGTGTGCGTGTGATCTGTTATTTCGAGCAGGACGCCTATCAGATGATTGACGCGCTCAAACGGCAGAATGACCTGATCGTTGTCAATGAGAAAGATTATATCCTGCACCCGAAGCCCAACGGCTACCGCAGCTACCATATCATCCTCGGCATTCCGGTGCGGTATATGGAGCTGACCGAATACTACCCGGTCGAGATCCAGGTGCGCACACTGAGCATGGATTTCTGGGCCAGCATGGAACACCGCATCAATTACAAGCAGAACCGCCCGGACAAGGAGCAGATACAGGCACAGCTGCTGAAATTCGCGGACACACTAAAGGAGATGGAACAGAGCTTCGAAACATAC
>JAJBVE010000075.1:0-14079 GCA_020859995.1 Clostridiales bacterium | reverse complement strand
AATGAAAACCGCCCCATTCATTAGTTTCGCTTCGCGAAAGGGGCGGTCTGCGTCGCCAATCAGAGATTGACGACATACAATGAAAACCGCCCCATTCATTAGTTTCGCTTCGCGAAAGGGGCGGTCTGCGTCGTCAATCAGAGATTGACGACATGTAATGAAAACCGGCCGCACGCTTAGTGTACAGCCGGTTTTATGATTTAATATTCTATGGACGTATATCCCACCATCAGTTCTGCTTTACATCCTTGATGCTGAAGCTCATGCGGCCCATCTTGTCTTTGCCAAGGCACACGACCTTCACCTTGTCGCCAAGGGTCAGGACATCCTCAACGCGGTTGATGCGGTGTTTCGCGATGCGGGAAATATGCACCATGCCTTCCTTGCCCGGAGCAAACTCTACAAAGCAGCCGAAGTCCTTGATGCTGACAACCACGCCGTCGAAGACCTGTCCGGCCTCATAATCGGTAACGATGATGCGGATCATCTCGGCAGCCTTGTCCATCATGGCCTGATCGGTACCGCAGATGGATACGAAGCCGTCGTCGTTGATGTCGATCTTCACGCCGGTGCGCTCGATGATCGTGTTGATGGTCTTGCCTCTCTGGCCGACTACATCGCCGATCTTCTGCGGATCAATCGTCATCTGCATGATCTTCGGCGCGTACTTATTAACCGTAGGTCTCGGCTCGGCAATGCACGGCATCATGATTTCTTTTAAGATATATTCTCTCGCCTGATGGGTGCGGGAAATTGCTTCCTCTACGATCGGGCGAGTCAGACCGTGAATCTTAATATCCATCTGGATCGCAGTGATGCCGTCCAACGTACCAGCCACCTTGAAGTCCATATCTCCGAAGAAGTCTTCCAGACCCTGGATATCCGTCAGCACAATATAATCGTCATCGGTTTCTCCGGTCACCAGACCGCAGGAGATACCAGCTACCGGCTTCTTGATCGGCACACCGGCTGCCATCAGCGACATTGTGGACGCGCAGACGCTTGCCTGTGAGGTCGAACCGTTTGACTCAAAGGTCTCGGACACAGTACGGATCGCGTATGGGAATTCCTCCTCGCTCGGCAGTACCGGCATCAGAGCCTTCTCCGCAAGCGCGCCATGTCCAATCTCGCGGCGTCCAGGTCCTCTGCTGACCTTAGTCTCACCTACTGAGTAGGACGGGAAATTATAATGGTGCATGTAACGCTTGCAGTTAATGTTGTCATCCAGTCCGTCGATCTTCTGTACCTCAGAAAGCGGAGCCAAAGTGGTAACCGTGCAGATCTGTGTCTGTCCACGGGTAAACATCGCGGAACCATGTACTCTCGGGATAATGTCCACCTCCGCGGCAAGCGGACGGATCTGCGTGATCTCACGGCCGTCCGGGCGCTTATGATCTTTAAGAATCATCTTGCGGACCGTCTTTTTCTGATACTGATAAATCGCCTCAGAGAGAACGGAAAGCCATTCCTCGTTGTCCGCAAACGCCTCTTCCAGCTTTGCGGTGATCTCGCGGATATTGGCCTCGCGCACCTGCTTCACATCCGTAAATACTGCCTTCTCCATCTCTTCCGGTGGCACAATCTTCTTGATCGCATCAAACAGCTCTTCCGGAATCGCGCAGCTCTCATAAGCGTGCTTCGGCTTGCCAACCTCCTCCACAATCTTATCAATAAACGCGATCAGCTCCAGGTTTACATCATGGCATTTATAGATCGCGTCGATCATCACATCATCAGGGATCTCATTCGCGCCGGCCTCAATCATAATGACCTTTTCACGCGTGGAAGCCACGGTCAGCTGCAGATCGCCCTTGTCCCACTGTTCCTGAGACGGGTTCACAATCAGCTCGCCGTCCACCATGCCCATCTGCGTCATCGCGCAGGGACCATCAAACGGAATATCGGAAATGCAGGTCGCGATCGCGGTACCGATCATTGCGGTCAGCTCCGGACGGCATTCCGGATCCACGGACATCACCATATTATCCAGCGTCACGTCATTGCGGTAATCCTTCGGAAACAGCGGACGCATCGGGCGGTCAATCACACGGTCCGTCAGCACCGCGTTTTCAGAAGCCTTGCCCTCTCTTTTGTTAAATCCGCCCGGGATCTTGCCTACCGCGTAATATTTCTCCTCATATTCCACGCTGAGCGGGAAGAAATCAATCCCGTCTCTTGGCTTCTCAGAAGCCGTCGCCGTACAAAGCACGGTCGTGTCTCCATAATGCATAAAAGCGCATCCATTTGCCTGCGCGCCTACCCGGCCGATATCGACGGTAAGAGTCCGTCCGGCCAGCTCCATTGAAAAACTCTTGTACATAACTTTCTCCTTTTTTAAATCTTCCATTGTAATAATGAATCTGAAATACAGGAGAATTCTTCATCAGCAAGAGCTCCGAAACTACTGAAAAACATATATAGCCAGGCACGATGATTTTATGATCATCTCTTTGCACCTGCCCACATCCTCAAAGCAGGAATAACAAGCAGGATAGGAAATACCAAATATACACTTTTCAGTGGTCTCGGCTGCTACTGAATGAAAATTCTCCGAAAGCTTTGCGGCTAAGGTACAAGTGCGGCTTTAGCCGCAAAACTCCCTCGCCGGGTTTGCCCCCTCGCCAGGTGGCATCCCACACTTCGCATGGGATATACCCTCGCCGGGTGGCATCCCACGCTTCGCATGGGATATTCCTTGCCCGGCTCTGCGCAACATAAGGGCGGATGGTAGTCCGCCCTCTTTTTTGAGTCTTATTTTCTGATTCCGAGTTTGGCAATCAGTGTACGGTATCCTTCCAGATCCGTCTTCTTCAGATATGCCAGCAGACCACGTCTTTTACCGACCATCTTAAGCAGACCTCTTCTGGAATGATGATCCTTCGGATTGTTCTTCAGATGCTCTGTCAGTTCCTGAATACGTGCTGTCAGAATCGCGATCTGTACCTCCGGTGAACCAGTATCGCCCGGTGTACGCGCATACTCATTGATAATAGCTGTTTTCTTTTCCTTTGAAATCATTGGTAAAGCTCCTCCTGATATAAATATGATTGCTCCGTGTCGAAGCACGGGCACTCTCCCGCTGCCTCTTCTTTCGAGTGAGGGAGAAAGAACCGCCTGACACCAGGAAACCGGTGGAGTAACCAAGCTTCTGAGTGCCGGCTGACATTCCTGCAAGATGTGAGCAGCCAATATAGTTCGCCAAAACGGTACCTGACCAAAGAACCGGTCTGTAACTGACCCTTCATCAACCGGTACTTTTCCGCAAACTGCATGGCAAAAATCACACTCGATAACTATAACACAAGATAAAAAACGCGTCAACTTGTTTTTCTTTCATTTTCAGTCTGCTTTTGGCTGCAAGTCACACCCAGGCCGGACACTTACCCATTTTTTCTGTTTCTCCGGATCTTCTCATAGCGCAGAAAATGATATTCCAGATCAAAATACGTCTGCTCTTCACTGTCTGCCGTGATCTCCCACTCTGACAGCTCATCCAGGTTCGGAAAAAATGCATCCGCCTCGTATACCTGGTCAATTTTCGTAATATGCGCCGTCTGACAGTAAGGCAAAAACTCACGGTAAATACTCTCTCCGCCGATCACGTAAATGTCCTCACTGCGGTATGGTTCCAGAATCTGAAGAGCTTCCTCCACAGAATGTGCCAGCCGCGCATGCCGGACACGGTAATCCGGATTCGCGGTCAGCACAAGATTTTCACGTCCTTCCAGCGGCAGACCATTCGGGAGGCTCTCCAGCGTCCGGCGTCCCATCACGACCACCCTGCCTCTGGTCATTTCCTGAAAAGATTTCATATCAGCGGGGATCCGCACTAACAGCCGGTTCTGATAGCCGATTCCCCAGTTTTTGTCTACCGCGGCGATTAAATTCATAAAAATTCCTTCTTTCTTTTCAATAAAGCAGCTTTGTCAGCGAAGTGTCTTCCGCAAATCCGGAAGCATTATAGAGAAAGAGCAGATCCGTATATCCCTCTTCTTCAATCAGACCGCTGATTTCCTGATTATAGTAACGGATATCCAGAACGTCAATCTCATCAAATTCTGACAGCAGAAACGGCACAAAACAGTGCGCGTAGGAATCCTTGACCACCAGAATTTTCCGACCGGTACCGGCACGCGTCGTGATCTGGGTAAGCGCGTTATTTCCGCCGAAAAAGATGTCATATTTGCTCTTAGTTTCCAGAGCAGAGTAATCGTAGAGGCTGTAGGAAATCTCACCGCTTCCGTCCTTTTCCACCGTATAATAGGGATCCGCGGGATCCAGATAAAGCTCGATGGAATCTGTCACCGTGTGGATGCCCAGCTTCGACTGGATCGTTCCTTCAAATTCCTCCGTCACAGTCTCCACCACATAGGAGTCCGCCGTCGGCACCGTGTATCCCTGCGCTTCGGCCCAGGCCTGATAAACATAAAACGCTCCAAGCGTCGTCCAGTGATGGTCCGTGCGGTAATAAATTTCTTCCTCACTGTGCTCCTGCAGTACCGACCGGGCGTCAAACCAAACATGCGCTTCCAGGCTCTCCTCCAAAACCGTTTCGATCTGCTCCAGATACTCTCCCTCGTCATAGGGGCTGGCAAAAGCGGGCAGCTTATCTCGCAGAATATCGATTGCGTTCGGCACGATCATCACCGTCATATGGCCTGTCCCGAAGGTTCCCTCATACTTTTCCACGAACTGAGTAAGCAACTGAATATTCGTCTCCGCCTGATCAGTGGTAAACGTGTCCGTGTGAGCCTCAATCAGGTAGTCATCGTCCGCGAAAAAAATGTCATTGCTGGATGTACGCCCCGCAAGCCGCTCCACGTTTGTCTTCAGCGCGATCCACTCGTCGCGAAGTACAAACTGGTCTGTCAGATAGTCCTCATAATCCGACTCAAAGCTGCCGTCTGTCAGGGACGACAGGCTGGCCTCCGGCATCTGCGAGAGCGTACGGTTTTCCGTTTCGGAATATTCCGTATCCGGGCTGATCAGCGTCGCGATGGCAAACCCGAAAATCAAGATGCAAAATAAGGTAATAATATTGTAGGATTGTACTTTGTTCATAAAAATCCCCATTTCACTTCAGCTGCCAGGCAAGCTGAAGTACTTGCCGCGGGTACAAAGCGGCGCATATCAGAACCGGAAATACAAAAACGGATTGTAGGACGCATCCACCAGCCAGGCCACGGAAAGCAGGAAAATCACTGCATAAAGGATTCCTCTTGCCGCCACCATACACACGTTTCGGTCAGCAAAGCGGGCGCAGAACGCTTCTCCCAGCTTTTTGGGCAATTCCGTGCTCCCGAAGAAAAGCAGAATCAGCAATACCGCATTATTCAGCAGCAGATAGATCGTCTGCGAATCAAACAGCCCCGACCCAAAGCCGCCAAAGAGCGCCCGAAAATACTCCAGGCTTTGCGAAAGATCCCCGAACATAAACAGATTCCAGCCAAGCATCACCAGCAGCATACAGTAAATATGCCGCAGCACGCCGGGCAGCTTCTCCACGTATTTTCCGGTCACATATTTCTCAATTACCAGCAGCACACCGTAGTACAGCCCCCAGGCTACAAAGTTCCAGCTCGCGCCATGCCAGAACCCCGTCAGGAACCAGACAATCAGCAGGTTCAGGATATGGCGTCCCGTCTTTACACGGTTTCCTCCCAGCGGGATGTACACATATTCACGAAACCATGTACTCAGAGAAATATGCCATCTGCGCCAGAATTCCGTGATACTTTTGGAAAGATACGGATAATTAAAATTTTCCTTAAACTGGAAGCCAAACATATGTCCCAGACCGATGGCCATATCGGAATACGCGGAAAAATCAAAATAAATCTGCAGCGTGTAAGCCAAAAGTCCCAGCCAGGCGGTCAGTGCCGGCACCTCGGATACCGTCATCGCGCTGATGGTATCCCAGAGTTCACCCGCATTGTTCGCCAGCAGGACCTTTTTCCCCAGGCCAATCAGAAAGCGGTGCACCCCCAGCGCAAACTCTTCCGGCGTCTCCTTCCGTCCGCGCAGCTGCGCGTCGACCGTTTTGTACTGAACAATCGGCCCCGCGATCAGCTGTGGGAACATGACCACATATGTGCCAAAGGAAATCACGTTTTTCTGTACACCAGCCTCGCCCCGGTAGACATCGATCGTATAGGACATTGTCTGAAAGGTATAGAACGAAATCCCAATCGGCAGCGCCAGACCCAGAAGTGAAAAATCCGCCCCCGTCAGGCCATTTACCGTCCCAATGGCAAAATCCGCATACTTAAAAAACGCCAGCAGTGAAAGACTCGCCGCCAACGATACAATCAGCGCGTTCCGCGCCGCCTTTTGCCGCCCGGCGCGCTTCATCCGGTCTACCAGAATCCCGCCCGCATAGGAGATCCCTATAGATACAGCCATCAGGACAATATAGACCGGCTCTCCCCAGGCATAAAAAAGCAGGCTGAATAAAAACAGTACCAGATTGCGAAACCTGCGCGGCACGATATAATAGCAAAGCAGTATGGCCGGTAAAAACCGGAATAAAAACAGAAGGCTGCTGAAAACCATAGATTTCTCCCCTGTATTCCTGTCTGCGGCGGCACGCGTGTGCCTGCCTGTCCAGTACGCCCTCTGACAGAACTTCTCTGACAGAAGTCAATGTTCCTGAATCGACCGCGGCAGCATGGATACGCGGCCAGTGCCCGACGCGTATCCGTACAAAACCAGATGAAACAGAAAAACCCCGGGCAAAACAGCCGGGGCATTTTCCTGCGCGGCAAAAAAGGATACTCCGTCAGAAACCATATTCTTCCAGGATCTCTTCCGCCCGGTCCGTATCATCACAGACACACAGAACCGTGTAAGCTCCATTGCTTTTAATGATAGCCGTATCCAGTCTGGCCGCCTCGCTCTGATTATAAGAGGCGTAGAGCTCCGCCTGATTATCCACGCGCGTCTGCATCTTTGTCTCTACATTCTCCGCGCTGTCTGTGTCCGTGCTCTCAATCACCGCCACCTCGCAGGCTGTCGCCCCGGAACTCGCGAAGGCAGCCGCGGACGCGACATCCTCCTCATCCAGATAATAAATCGACGGAATCATCGAAGAAGCCGTCTCGCTTAAGGTATCCGAGGTCACTGTCTCCAGCAGGGCTCCGGCAAGCTCAGATACATCAATTGATACGGTCTCGTCCGTCTTTTTTGAACCGCAGCCGCCAAGGGAAAACATCAGAAGCGCCGAGCAGATAACAGCTGTCATTTTTCTCGCGGCTATACTTCTTTTTTGTTTCACGTTCTCCTCCGCATCGCTTTCTACATGATTTTTATCATCGATTTTCATACTGTTTCCCATAATCGTTCTCACTGTCATTCCCCTTATTTCTTCTATCATCCCGCATGCCTGCAAATACTGCTTCTATCCATACCGGAATCTATTCATCCTCATCCGACTCTGTTACGTAATGAGTCTTCAAATAATTCAGCATTTCCTGGCAATACTCCGCCGTGATATGTACACCGTCACTGGAGGCGCCTTCTATCAGCGAACCGTAGCCGTCAGAAAGCAGTTCATTTAAATCCAGATAATAATACCCTTCCTCCTCGCATACCTCGAGCAGGACCGCATTCAGCTTATCCACATTTTCATTATTGATATAGTCGCCCGTATCGACCTTGTCCTCTTCCACATAAATGCAGCTGCATATGTACATAACCGCGTCCGGCTGGAGCTCCATAAAGCGCTCCGTCACCGAAGCAAAACCAGACTTAAAATCCGCCCAGCTGTACTCACCAAGATCATTGGCGCCGAGCATAATATAAATCTTTCCGTAATCACCGCCTGAGAGAGCGGCAGCTACCGTAATCGTATCTTCTCCGTCCGAAATGATTTCTCCGCTTGTCATGGAAGAAAGCGACATACCAACGCTGGTAAAAAAGGTGCCTTCCGTGATGCCGGAAGTGTTGCGAAAGCCCTCCATGCGTGAATCGCCGATAAATACCGCGTCTGAAAAATAAGAATCATCCACAGCCTCATCCTGCGCCCGGACGATCGCGGTGCTGTCCGGATCTGAGACTGTGTCATGCATGGTCTCCGGCTCTGTCTCTATCTCCGTTTGCGCGGTTATCTCCGTATCTGCATCCGAAATCTCCGCATCTCCCAGACCGGCGAGATAGCCGCTCTGGCTCGTCTCAGCAGCGGCGGCAGTCTCCTCCTCCTGGCCGGAAGCGACTGTCTCCGAATCCGACTGCGAGGAAACAGCTTCCCCAGACGGATCAAATGTTACCATTGTATAAATAAGCCGCCCTTCAAAAATCAGAATTACGAGGGCAACTATAACTGTCAATTTGAATACAAACGCAAATTCCGACCTGCGTTTTCTGCGTCTGCGTTTTCCCTGTGCCATACTCGCTCCCCTTAGGATCTCCCCCTTCGTGTTTCTCAGTAATTCTATTATCATTCGGCAGCAAAGTCAAGTAATTCGGCGGAAGATAGTGAAAAAAAAGATTTCCAGTCGAAAAAACACTTCTATAATCAGCCGATACTTTTCCTGTAACAATTTTTTCAAAATTGCTTCCCGTGAACCAAACAGGGCAGACATGATTTTTCATCATACCTGCCCTGCTGCTTATCTTTCTTTATTTGATTTCATTTCTGCTCTTGTAACTGCTCAGTGTCTTCAAATCTTCAGAGTTACCTGTTCTCTATTTACACTTCCGGGCGCTCCACAGCGTAATCGTCAAAGCTGTCCGTAGAAGAAGCTCCGCTTGTGTCAGCTGTTTCGCTGTAGGATTCCACCGTAATCGTGTACGCGCTGGTACCTTCTACGTAAACTGTCCCGTCCGTTCCCTGTACGGTCACAGTATTGCCTTCCGCGTCCGTAATCGTCCCCGCGCAGGAGAGTGCGGTCACGGTACTGTCGCCGGTCACAACCCAGGTCGAATCTTCACTGATAATCACGTTGCAATAGCCGCTGCCGCCATTTCCGGCCCAGGTTTCGTCATCCACGATGGCTCCGGTCAGCGTACTGCCGTCGGTCATGTAAAAGTCCAGCGTGCTGATCGAATCCCAGATCACATCTTGGTCCATTGTCTGGCTGATCGCCGTAAACAGACAGTCAGAACCATTGCTTCCGGTGGTTCCCCATCCTCTGGAGTTGGTATTTCCGGTGCACTGCAGGAAGAATTCACAGTCATCCGCCGCGGAAATTTCCACGTTTTCCAGTGTGATTGTACATTCAGTATTGGTCGTATAGAACAGACCGCCGTTAGTCGAGGTAAGAGTACCACCAACCATCTGGAAGGTGCCGTTGCCGACCTCAGAATCTCCGGACATGCTCTGGTAAACAATCACTGTCCAGGTGACATCGTTGCGCTCGTCGTCCGGAGCCATACCGGTCAGGTCACAGTCATAAAGCCGAAGCGCATTGAGGCCCTCGATGCAGACCGCCTCAGCACCGGTTGAGGTCAATGTCGCGTCATTAATGGCAATCTCAGCTGTACAATAGACAGCCGGTGAGTCTGAGCCGTTTGACGTATAAGTGCCTCCGTCCACCACCATCGTGCCGCTGCCCCGGTCGCTGCGCACCGCCGCGGAGGAAGTCCCGTTGGTCGTCGCCGTCACATCCCAGGCGTACAGGGTACCGCCCCCTGCCACATGAATCCCGCCGGACGTATTCAAGAGCGTCTCAATCACAGTATCCATCACGTAGACCACACCGTCGCCATAGGCAAATACGCCTGCGCCGCCTTCCGAATCCGTATAAACAGTGCAGTCACTGACCGTCACCGTACCATCCGTCGCGAGAACCGCCGCGCCGACACCGTAAAAGCTGGAATTATCTCCGCCGGTGCTGTCGTCCGACTCTCTGGAGATCGTATCGTTCGTGAGCACCAGATTGACATCGGAGGATACCAGAACCGCGTTTTCATCCGTCCCCGTGGAAGTGATTTCTTCCGAATCAATGGCCGTATCTTCGGTGATGGTGTTCGCGGACTCATAGCTGTCCACCCCCGAGGACTGTCCGCCTCCCATATCACCGCTCATCATACCGCCGCCCATGCCGGAACCGCCCATATCAGAGCCGCCCATGCCGCCGCTCATGCCGTCCATGGATACCACTGTGACAGTCGCCGCTGATCCATCCTCATTGAGCGTAATCATAACCGTATCACCCTCTTCGATATCCGCAAGCGTGATCTCCTCCGTCTCCGAAGAGCCGCCCATACCGCCGCCCTCACCGGCATCAGTCGGAATCTCGCCGCCCGCGTCTGACGGTGCCTCGCCATCCGGCATCTCCATGGATGCACTTTCATCTCCTCCCATGTCAGACGGCGCCTCGGCGCCTGCATCTGATGGTGCTTCCCCGCCCGCATCTGACGGTGCCTCACCGCCCGCGTCTGACGGTGCCTCACCACCCGCATCTGACGGTGCCTCACCATCTACATCTGATGGTGCCTCGCCATCCGACATCTCCATGGACGTGCTTTCATCTCTTCCCATGCCAGCGTCTCCGCCACCCATGCCGCCGCCCATGCTGCCGCTCATTTTCAGATACTGTGTCTCATCCGTTACTGTAATCGTGCGCGTCTCCGTCTCTTCCGACGCATCACTCACTTCTATCGTTTCAGTCTCTTCCGAAGAAGCCTCCTCGCTTACTTCCGTCGTGTCCGCCTCTGCCGCATCCCCTGAAGATTCTTCTGCGGAAACTTCGTCATTGCCGCCCTCTTCCGGCATCTCTCCATCCGGCATTTCTCCTGCTCCGCCGCCAAATCCGGTAGATACTGAGATCGTGATGGAATCCTCTCCAATTTCTGTCACCGTGCCCATCACCATCTCAGAAGCTTCCTGTGCCTCATCCGGCAGATCGTCCGGGTTCTCCGCTCCGTCAGAGACCTCTGCAGCCGCCTCTGTCGACGTCTCCTCGGCGTACGCCATTACTGGTGTCAATGAAATGACCAGGCCCATCATAATCGCAACTTGTTTTTTCTGCATAATCCTCTTGCCTCCATCATGAATCTGTTTTTTACTTTTTCAAAAGACTCCCCCACTATATAGTCTAATTATGTTCAAAAAAAGTCCATTCCTTTAAAAATAAGTGTCTTGGAATACCAGAGAAAACACCGGATTTTTAATTGACAATTTCAGAAAATAGCTATAAAATCAGTTTTAATCAACGACAAGGACGTCATGGAGATTGCCATGGCGTCTTTTTCTATGCACGTACAATTTGAATGGATGATTAAAAAGATAAAATAGAAATCGCAGAAAATTATCTGCGTGGTTACCGGCAGAAAGGAGCCTTCGATATGGACGCAATTGATCACAAAATCATTTTAGCCTTAAAGGAAAACGGGCGGCGCAAGGCCTCCGACATCAGCCACGAAATTCATCTCTCCGTTTCCTCCGTGATCGAGCGAATCCGAAAGCTGGAGGCGTCCGGTGTGATCCAGGCCTACACCATTATCATGGATGACGCTAAGATCGGCAATGATCTCACCGTATTAATGGAAATCAGTCTGGAACACCCCAGGTATACGGAGCATTTTGTAGAATATGTGCGTGAAAATCCGCACATTGTCTCCTGCTATTACCTGACGGGGGAATTTGATTACATGCTGAAAATCTGCTGCCATTCTTCCCGGGAACTGGAGGAAATTCACCGCGAAATCAAGCAGCAGGACGGAGTCCGCCTGACAAAGACCCATTATGTGCTTTGCACAGAAAAAAACAGCTTTTCCTCGATGCCGAACTTTCCAGAGGAGAAACTGATATCCGCAAAAGGAGCCTCGTAATCTGGCAAAACCCAGACCAGAGGCTCCACAATTTTGGTAATACCATTACTCCTGCGACTGCTTTACTACCATGTGATTGATCGCCGTCAGCAGCGCGTCCACCGACGCTTTAATGATATCCACGTCCAGACCGGCTCCCCAGTGCAGCTCGCCGTCCTTGCGGGAACAAATACCAACGTATGCGATCGCGCGGGAGCTGGAACTTTGCTCCAAAGCGTGCTCCTCGTAGGTCACAAGATCATATTCCAGGCGGAAGTGTTTCTTCATCGCGTTGCTCACCGCATTCAGGCGGCCGTTTCCGGAGGCGACGATGACGCTGGTCTTCCCGGCGCAGGTGACAGTCACTTCGGCGATAATACCATTATGCTGTTTGAAGTGCATCTCCTGGATGTTGTACGGCTCGGTGATGTTTTCAAAGCGATCCTTGAACAGTTGGAAAATCTCCTCCGGCAGCAGTTCCTTGTGCAGCTCGTCCGAAACACCTTTTGCCGCGTATCCCATGACCTCGCGCATTTTCTTCGGCAGCTTCAGGCCATAATTCTGCTCCAGGATATAGCCCACGCCGCCCTTGCCGGACTGACTGTTGATGCGAATCACATCCGCGTCATAAGAACGTCCGATATCGGTAGGGTCAATCGGCAGGTAGGGAACCGTCCAGGTATCCAGCTGCTTCTCCTCGCGGTATTTCATGCCCTTGGCAATTGCGTCCTGATGAGAGCCGGAGAAAGCAGCAAACACCAGAGCTCCGGAGTAAGGGCTTCTCTCATCCACTTTCATGCCGGTATATTTCTCGTATGCCTCTGAAATTTTGGTCATATCACTGAAATCAAGCTCCGGGTCAACACCCTGCGCGTACATATTCATACCTAAGGTCACGATGTCCACATTGCCGGTACGCTCGCCGTTTCCAAACAGGGTCCCCTCGATCCGGTCCGCGCCCGCGAGCAGCCCCATCTCCGCATCCGAGATGCCGCAGCCTCTGTCGTTGTGCGGGTGCAGGGAAATTACCACATTCTCCCGATATTTCAGATGGTCATTCACATACTCGATCTGGCTTGCGTAGACATGGGGCATCGACATCTGTACCGTACTCGGCAGATTGATGATCGCCTTACGGTCCGCAGTCGGCTGCCAGACATCAAGTACCGCGTTGCATACTTCGACCGCGTAATCCACTTCTGTCCCCGTGAAACTCTCCGGGCTGTACTCAAAGCGGTACTTTTCTCCCGCTTCTTCCGTCAGCTGCTTTAAAAGCTTCGCTCCGTCCACCGCAATCTGGAGAATTTCTTCCTTTGATTTACGGAACACCTGCTCACGCTGCGCTTTCGAAGTTGAGTTGTACACATGAACAATCGCGTTCTTAGCGCCCTTCAGAGCATCAAAAGTCTTGCGGATGATGTGCTCTCTCGCCTGTGTGAGCACCTGTACAGTCACATCATCCGGAATCAGATCATCTTCAATCAGGCGGCGCAGAAACTGATATTCCGTATCAGAAGCCGCCGGGAATCCAACTTCTATCTCTTTAAAACCTACATCTACCAGAAGCTTGAAAAAACTGATCTTCTGCTCCAGTGTCATCGGCACCACGAGTGCCTGATTGCCGTCCCGCAGATCTACGCTGCACCAGACGGGCGCGTGATCCACATATTCTTTTTCCACCCACTTCATACTTCTTTCGGGGGGCATAAAATACTGGCGCATATACTTTTTGGGATTCATCATGATTCTTGTCTCTCCTTTTCGTATTATTATCTTTCCATTTTGACGCTGCATCAACAGCGGAATACCCTGGTGCGGCCCTGGCTTTATATAATGCGTAAGTTCTCCGATTTCTTTCGCTGCCCTGCGCATAAAAAAGAAAACGCCTCTTAAGGAATTTCCCTTAAGAGACGGAAGATTACAAAACCTTTCGCGGTACCACTCTCATTTATGATCGCTCATACACTCCGCGGATACGGGACACACAATACAATGCCGGATATCCTCCCATGGTAACGGTCGGGTGCCGTCTGCGTCTACTCTAGCACGTCTTCCATCGAATACGTGAAATTTCGGGCAGCTGCTCGGGAGCGAGTTCCGCCAATCCCTGATGATGTCTCGCACCAGCCGGCATCTCTCTGGAAAAAGATGATCAACGTACTATTCTCCGTCTTTGCATTTTGCAATTCATGATTTTTTCAATGGACTAAGTTTAACATTGAAGAAGGGGTTTGTCAACCGGAAAATCCTTCACCTGTTTGCTTTGTTTGCCTGGCTGAAGTGAAAAAGTAAATTCCACTCTGAAGGGGGACAAGTTGAATTTAGTCT
>JAJBVE010000036.1 GCA_020859995.1 Clostridiales bacterium | reverse complement strand
TCTACCAGATATTGTGTGACAAAAGGCTTGCATTTTTTGGGGAAACAGGATAATATAAAAAGGATGTATTTTGGGGAAACTATTTATATTTTTAGCGATGGAGGGCTGAATCATGAGTTTTACAGAGCAAAACCAGGCAGGCAGACGGATCGCTTCTCTGCTTGACGATAACAGTTTTGTAGAGATCGGCGGACACGTGACAGCCAGAAGCACTGATTTCAACCTGCCGCAGACCGAGACGCCCGGAGATGGCGTGATTACCGGTTACGGTGTGATTGACGGGCATCTGGTGTACGTGTACAGCCAGGACGCGTCCGTCTTAGGCGGATCAATTGGAGAAATGCACGCGAAAAAGATCGCAGGACTGTATGATATGGCGATCAAGATGGGTGCACCGGTGATCGGACTTTTGGACAGTGCAGGACTGAGACTTCAGGAAGCGACAGACGCATTGAACGCGTTTGGCCTGATCTATCAGAAGCAGGCGCAGGCATCTGGAGTGATCCCGCAGATCACGGCTGTATTCGGAAGATGCGGCGGCGGTATGGCACTGATCCCCGGACTGGCTGATTTTACATTCATGGAGAGCGAAAAAGCGGAGCTGTTTGTCAATTCTCCGAACGCGCTTCCAGGCAACACAAAAGAAAAATGCGACACCTCTGCAGCAAAATTCCAGAGTGAGGAGACCGGACTGATCGATTTTGTCGGCTCCGAGGATGAGATCCTTGGCAACATCCGCACACTTGTATGTATGCTGCCGGCAAATAATGAGGATGATCTTTCTTACGAGGAGTGCACCGATGACCTGAACCGCGCATGCGAGGATCTGGCAAATGCATCGGGCGACACTTCTATTCTCCTTTCCAACATTGCAGATAATAATATTTTTGTAGAATTAAAGGCAGCCTACGCACCGGATATGGTGACTGGTTTCCTGCGCCTGAACGGCACAACGGTCGGCGCGGTAGCGAACCGCACGGAGATCTACGGCGAGGACGGCGAGCTCAAAGAGTCCTTTGACTGTGTCATCAGCGCGCGCGGAGCGGAAAAGGCAGCCTCGTTTGTCAACTTCTGCGACGCATTTGAGATCCCGGTACTGACCCTGACCAACGCGGCCGGCTTCAAGGCATGCAAGTGCTCTGAGAAAAAGATCGCGAAGGCAGCGGCGAAGCTGACTGCGGCATTTGCCAACGCGACCGTGCCGAAGGTAAACGTGATCATCGGCAAGGCATTCGGCAGCGCTTACGTAGTAATGAACAGCAAGGCCATCGGTGCGGACATGACCTTTGCCTGGAACGATGCGCAGATCGGTATGATGGACGCGCAGCTGGCTTCCAAGATCATGTATGCGGGTGAAGATGCCAAAGTGATCAACGAAAAGGCGGCAGAATACGCTTCCCTGCAGTCCAGCGCGCTTTCCGCTGCGAAGAGAGGCTATGTGGACAACATCATCGATGCCCAGGACACCAGAAAATATGTGATTGGAGCATTTGAAATGCTGTATACAAAGAGAGAGGACGGCCCGTCCAGGAAACATGGAACAGTCTAACATAAGTGAGCGAGGTGATACAGATGAAACTTAGATTAAAAGCTTTGCTGCTGGCACTTGGGCTTACTGTTTCCAGTCTTTCTGTGGGTGTTTACGCAGAGGAAGAGACGGACGCTTCGACAGAGCAGGTGACGGAAGCTTCTGAGGAAGAGTCCCTGGCGTCGGAGGCGGATGAAGAAGACCTGACCGAGGAAGAAACGGATCCGTCAGAGGAGGAGTCTGCTGCGGCGGAAGACGCTGAAGATGAGACTGAAGCCGCCGAAGATGAAACCGAAGCTGAGACGGAAGCAATGACCGCAGAGGAATATTACTCCCAGCTGATTGATAATTATCTGGTTCAGGTGGATGCCTGGACGGACGAACAGGTGGATTCCTATATGGAGAGTGAGGATTCCGTTACGGCACTGATCGCTTATAACTGGAACACCGTAAAGTCTGAGCTGGGTGATTATGTAGGTGTGACCGCGATTACCAACGCAGAATCCTCTGCCGATGGCTATGGCGGCACGATTACAGCCACCGCAGATTATGAGGGCGTCGGCAAAGGCGGCACGGTTACAGTGGCATTGTCATATGAATATGTCTATTCTTCAACCTATGGACAGTACGTGATGAGCCTGACTGATCTGACCTGGGAAGTAGACTACACGCTGGGAGTCATGATGCAGAAGGCAGCAATGAACACGGCGATGGGCATTGTGATTGTATTCTGTATGCTGGCCTTCTTAAGCTTCCTGATCAGTAAGATCCACTATATTCCGGAGGCACTTGAAGCACGGAAGAAAGGCAGCGAAGAACCAGCTGCGCCTGCTCCAAAGCCAGCGGCGGCACCGGCTCCGGTTATTGAAGAAGCAGCAGAAGAGAATCCGGCTGACGATCTGGAGCTGATCGCGGTGATTACGGCGGCGATCGCGGCAGCACGTGAGGAGGATTCTACAGTGAATACAGGCGACGGATATGTCGTTCGATCCATTAAAAAAGTAAATAACAGAAACTGGCGCAGAGCCTGAATACGGGAGGTCTATCATGAAAACTTATACCATTACAGTAAACGGAAATGTCTATGATGTAACAGTAGAAGAAGGTACAGGCGCGGCGGCAGCTCCTGCAGCAGCGGCACCGAAGGCAGCGGCTCCGGCACCGAAGGCAGCGCCGGCACCGAAGGCAGCAGCACCGGCAGCGGGCGGCGCGGCAGGCGCAGTGAAAGTGACGGCTTCCGTACCGGGCAAGGTATTAAGTCTGGAAGCAAAAGTAGGCGACAGCGTGACCAAGGGACAGAACCTGATCATTCTGGAAGCCATGAAGATGGAGATTCCGGTCGTGGCTCCGCAGGATGGCACCGTGGCGAGCATGGATGTTGCCGTAGGCCAGTCAGTAGAGAACGGAGACGTTCTGGCTTCCCTGAACTAATCCATCTTATGCAATCCTATTGACAGGGAGGTAATAAAATGACCTATGTTGTAAATACGTTGTCAAACTTATGGGAACAGACGGCGTTTATGAATCTGACCGTGGGCAACTATGCGATGATCATCGTGGCGCTTTTCTTCCTGTATCTGGCAATCGGACATGATTTTGAGCCCCTGCTTCTGGTTCCGATCGCGTTTGGTATGCTGCTGGTAAATATCTATCCGGATATCATGTCGGCACCTTACACGGACGCGGCCGGAGTAGAACACGCAGGCGGACTTCTGTATTATTTCTATACACTGGATGAATGGAGTATCCTGCCTTCGCTGATCTTTATGGGCGTCGGAGCGATGACCGACTTTGGTCCCTTAATCGCGAACCCGATCAGCTTCCTGCTCGGTGCGGCAGCACAGATCGGTATCTATGCGGCATACTTCTTCGCTATCCTTCTTGGCTTTAACGGAAAGGCAGCTGCAGCAATCTCCATCATCGGAGGTGCGGACGGCCCAACTTCCATCTTCCTGGCTGGTAAGTTAGGACAGACGGAACTGATGGGTTCCATCGCGGTGGCAGCGTATACTTATATGTCTCTGGTTCCGATCATTCAGCCGCCGATCATGAAGGCGCTGACGACAAAGGAAGAGCGCAGCATCAAGATGCAGCAGCTCCGTCCTGTATCGAAGCTGGAGAAGATCCTGTTCCCGATCATCATCACCATCGTGGTGTGCCTGCTTCTGCCGACCACAGCTCCGCTGGTAGGTATGCTGATGCTTGGCAACCTGTTCCGTGAGTGCGGCGTAACAAAGCAGCTGCAGGAGACCGCAGCCAATGCGATGATGTATATCGTTGTCATCCTGCTGGGAACCTCTGTAGGCGCGACCACCAGCGCGGAAGCGTTCCTGAATATGGATACCATCAAGATCGTTATCCTTGGTCTGCTTGCGTTTGCTATCGGTACCGCAGCCGGTGTACTGCTTGGCAAGCTGATGTGTAAGCTGACGCACGGAAGGATCAATCCGCTGATCGGTTCAGCCGGTGTGTCCGCCGTGCCTATGGCGGCCCGTGTATCCCAGAAGGTCGGTGCGGAGACCGATCCGACCAACTTCCTGCTGATGCACGCCATGGGACCAAACGTGGCAGGCGTCATCGGTACCGCCGTGGCGGCCGGTACATTCATGGCGATTTATGGCGTGAAATAAATGCTGCATTGGATGCAGCAATTTCAGACAGGTCTTCGTACATGGGTGCGAAGACCGTGTTCAAAAGTATATGATCTTTTATCTATGATGATATAGAACTTCCTTTACCATACACCTGCGGCGTTTATGGCAGGCAGGACTGTCCTCTTTTTGAGGCGGGACTGGAAAAGTAAGTATGCTGGAAAGGAAGAACAGACGAAAAGGAGGACAAACATGGCTGATAAGAATAAAAAGCCAAATAAATCAGAGCCGGCCGCAAAGCCGATCAAGATTACAGAGACGATCCTGCGTGACGCGCATCAGTCTCTGATCGCGACCAGAATGTCGACCGAGCAGATGCTTCCGATTATTGAGAAACTGGACAAGGTAGGCTACCATTCCGTAGAGTGCTGGGGCGGTGCGACCTTTGATGCTTCCTTACGTTTCCTGAAAGAGGATCCGTGGGAAAGACTGCGCAAGCTGCGCGACGGCTTTAAGAATACCAAGCTGCAGATGCTGTTCCGTGGACAGAACATCCTTGGTTATCGTCCGTATGCAGACGATGTAGTGGAGTATTTTGTACAGAAATCCGCAGCCAACGGCATTGACATTATCCGTATTTTTGACTGCCTGAACGATCTGCGCAACCTGCAGACCGCTGTGACAGCAGCCAACAAGGAAAAGGTACACGCGCAGGTAGCTATGTCCTACACATTAGGCGATGCTTATACTCTGGAATACTGGGTAGACCTGGCAAAGAGAATCGAGGATATGGGCGCGGATTCCATCTGCATCAAAGATATGGCCGGACTGCTGCTGCCTTACCAGGCGACAGAGCTTGTGCAGGCATTAAAGAGTGCAGTGAAGCTTCCGATTCAGCTGCATACGCATTATACCTCCGGCGTCGCTTCCATGACCTATCTGAAAGCAGTTGAGGCAGGCGTGGATGTGATCGATACCGCTATGTCGCCGTTCGCTCTGGGTACTTCTCAGCCTGCGACGGAGGTTATGGTAGAGACCTTCAAGGGGACTCCGTATGATACCGGTTTTGACAGCCAGCTGCTGGATGAGATTGCGGACTACTTCCGTCCGATGCGCGACGAGGCTCTCGAGAGTGGTCTGCTCAACCCGAAGAACATGGGCGTCAATATCAAGACCCTGCTCTATCAGGTACCGGGCGGTATGCTTTCCAACCTGACTTCACAGCTGAAGGATATGCACGCGGAAGACAAGTATTACGAGGTGCTTGAGGAAGTGCCGAAGGTACGTAAGGATCTGGGCGAGCCGCCTCTCGTAACACCGTCGTCTCAGATCGTCGGTACGCAGGCCGTGATGAACATCGTCGGCGGCGAGCGCTACAAGATGGTCACCAAAGAGACAAAGGACATCTTAAGCGGCAAGTACGGTGCAACTGTAAAGCCATTTAATAAGGAAGTACAGAAGAAGTGCATCGGCGAAGATGCAGAGGTAATCACCTGCCGCCCGGCAGACCTGATTCCGGATGAGCTTGACACGCTGCGCGGAGAGATGGCACAGTGGTCTGAGCAGGACGAGGACGTACTCAGCTACGCGCTCTTCCCGCAGGTAGCGGTAGACTTCTTCAAATACAGACAGGCGCAGGAGCAGAAGGTAGATCCAACCCTGGCAGACGAGAAGAATAAGGCGTATCCGGCTTAAGCTTCCGTGTAAGATGATTTCATTGATTATATTTCGGTATTTATTTACACTCTGATTTTTAAATTGCTTATCACACCAGTTCTGGGAGGAGTATGGTTCGACTGAATATTTGTCCTGCATGATGGTTCAAATGATGCAGGACAGTATTCAGATAACTGTATCCAAGGAGAGCCACGCCATTTTAAATCGCGCTAAAGCGCGAGGGCGTGGCCTTCGTCCTGCATCAAAAGACATGCAGGAGGTGCAGGACAGTATTCAGATAACTGTATCGGAGGTGTCCGGTCTCACTTATCATATCCCGGGAACACGCTCCGGCTGGTGTGATTTATTATTATTATGGCAAGGGGAAAAGTTATGAGAGATACGACACTGGTTATCATGGCCGCAGGGATTGGCAGCCGCTTCGGCGGGGGCGGCGTGAAACAGCTGACATCGTTTGGACCCTGCGGCGAGATCATTATGGACTATTCCATTTACGACGCGCTCGAAGCGGGTTTTACGAAAATCGTTTTCGTCATTCGCCATTCTATGGAAAAAGATTTTCGCGAAATTATCGGAGACCGGATCGCAAAGAAAATAAAAGTAGAATACGCCTATCAGGAGCTGGAAGATCTTCCGGCAGGCTATGCCGCTCCGAAGGGACGGGAAAAACCCTGGGGCACCGGTCAGGCGATTCTGGCCTGCCGAAATGTCGTACATGAGCCTTTCGCCGTGATCAATGCGGACGACTATTATGGAAAAGATGCCTTCTGCAAGGTCCATCGGTTTCTTTCTGAGGCGAAGCCTTTCAGTGGCGGACACTATCATTTTTGCATGGCAGGCTTTATTCTGAAAAACACACTTTCAGAGCATGGCGGCGTGACCCGCGGGATCTGCAGGCTGAACGAGGAGGACGAACTCATTGAGATCCTCGAAACAAAGGATATCATAAAGACCTTTGGAGGAGGAGCGGCCGTCTATTCTGCCAATGCCAGTCTCATCCGTCTGGATCCGGACTCACTGGTGTCCATGAATTTCTGGGGCTTTACGCCTGACTTTATGGACGAGCTGGAAAAAGGATTCCGGGGATTCCTCGATAATCTGGATGCGAACGCGCTGAAAGCGGAGTACCTTCTCCCGACCATCGCAGACCGGATGCTGAAGGAGGACAAAGTGGATATCACCGTACTGCCGTCAAACGACCGTTGGTTTGGTGTGACCTTCCGCGAGGATGTGCCGATCGTGAAGCAGTCCATACTGGAACTGATTGAGGCGGGGAAATATCCGCGGAACCTGTATTGATAAGCACATAGTCATTTGCTTGAAAGGCGACCGAAGGTTTTTGATTTTCGGTTACAAAAGACGAAATAGAGATTGGATTTTGACAAATTTTCTCTTTATAAATTTTAGATTGTTTAGTACAATAGGGAAGTCGCAAACGGAACAGGAAACACCCTGTTCCACATATCGGGGTATGGCGTAGCTTGGTAGCGCGCGCGGCTGGGGGCCGCGAGGTCGCAGGTTCAAATCCTGTTGCCCCGATTTTCCTTTTAAATTCAAGCATTTTTGAAACTAGACTGTGGTGAATTTGGCTATGCCAGAGGATACCACGGTTTTTTTATGCGCAGGGTTGCTTGCGGAGTTCTATCAATGACGCAGCTTGTGAGAAATGCGGAGGAAGATAAAAATGAATTATATCGAAATCACAAATCTGGACATGCCGGAGCTGGTTCCTTATTCACAGATTTCAGAAAGAGGGCTGCTGCATTACAATGAACCGGAGCAGGGATTATTTGTCGCGGAGAGCCCCAATGTTATAAAGCGGGCGCTGGAAGCCGGGTATGCTCCGGTCTCTTTTCTGATCGAGAAAACACAATTATCTGGTGTGATGGCGGAAGTACTGGAACGTCACCCGGACATCCCTGTATATACCTCCCGTAAAGATGTGTTGGAGACAATAACCGGATATTCCATGACGCGCGGCGTACTGTGTCTGATGAGGCGCAGGCCCCTGCCGGAAGCGGCAGCGCTTTGCCGCTCGCTGCGCCGGATCGCGGTGCTGGAGGAAGTCATGAACCCGACAAATGTAGGCGCCATTTTCCGCTCGGCCGCAGCGTTGGGGGTAGAGGCGGTACTTTTGACCAAAGGATGCAGTGATCCCCTCTATCGCCGGGCCGCGCGTGTCAGTATGGGAACGGTATTCCAGATTCCCTGGGCCTGGCTTGAGATAGAAGACTGGACAGAGCAGCTGCATTCCTGCGGATTTGTCACAGCGGCCATGGCTTTGCGCGAAGACTCCCTGCCACTGGACGCGCCTGTACTGCGTGAGATCCCGCGATTGGCCGTCGTGCTGGGGACAGAAGGAGATGGACTGAAATCATCTACGATCGCTCACTGCGATTATACCGTGCGGATTCCGATGTCAAATGGGGTAGATTCGCTGAACGTCGCCGCCGCAAGCGCAGTAGCGTTCTGGCAGCTGTGCGGGAAGCGTGGATGAGAGAAGTCAATGAGAAAAGGCGTGTTCTTTTGACAGGCAGGATACGTATATATAAAAACATATTGCAGACAGAGGTATCGATATAAGCTTCGGAGCCTCTGTTTTTTTCATGCACTGGGGACGTGCATAGAGTTTTGCAGCTTACGCTATGCGCACCCCGCGCAATTTTCAACTTGATGGTGGAAGTAAAATATGGAGAATTTCCAACGCATATCTTGACAGATGTAACTTTGTGAGGTAGAATTCATGTGTTTTGATGTATTAGTGATGACTTGCACGAAAAGAAATTCCTATAAATTTTGACATCGTGTCCAATTTGTAATCAATCTGGATTATTGATACATCGAAGAAGGAATACAGGATTATTCGCAAGAAAAAATTATACAAGACTCCGGTTTTAGGAAGCGTGTCGCGTCGCCGCCGCTGATCGAATCGGTCGACATAAAACCATGGCCAGCTGCTTCTTTCACAGAAGCAGTATGGCGGAGCTATGTCTGAAACGTGGAGTCAGAAATAACAGAAGAATCACAATAAACACGTTGTATTTGCTGCCAGAAAAGCTGCAGAATTTGCTGCATGCAGCCTGACAGTAACCAGCGTGGGGGAGGACTATTTACGAGCTTATGTACCAGAAAAATCCAAGCAGCTTAATCAAGCATATCGATTTTATGATACTGGATCTCGTCTGTTTTCTGATTTCCATCTGGCTGGCCTATGTGATCCATATAAACCAGTGGGAGATATGGTCGTCACAACTATACCGAAGTCTGATCATCATCATCGCCTTGCTCCATATATGTGTATCCGCTTTCGACAGCAATTATAAAGATATCCTGCGGCGGGGCTATTTAAAGGAATTCACCGCAGTGATAAAGCATGTGGCGACGGTAATCGCCATGATGCTGATCGTCATGTTTTTTATAAAAACAATGAACGCGCTCTCCAGAATGGTGGTCGCGTACACTGCGGTGATTTCCATCTTTTTGATCTGGATGGAGCGCACATTATGGAAAAGAGTGATTCATTATAGGCTGGCCAAAAATCCACGGCTGCTATTACTGGTGACCGACCAGACGGGGGCTGAACGAATCCTGGAACAGTTTCAGGACCAGATGCTGGATTTTCAGGTAAATGGAATCGTCTTAATTGAAAACCAATCAGAGCAGAATAATTCAGATGGAAAATTAGACATAGAAACAAGTGGAGAGTTAAACAACAAGACCAGTCACAATCAGAAAGAAACGGGGAAAATACAGGAAATAAAAGGAGTCCCAGTCGTCGCAGACGTAGAAAACCTGATAGACTATCTGATGAAATCCGCGACAGACGAAATCCTGTTTGCCATCCCGCCGAGCGCGAAACTGCCCCAAAATCTGATCCGCGACTGCAGCCTGATGGGAATCACCATTCATCTGGAAATCTCATCCTCCGACGAACTCTCAGAAGCAAGATATGAAGAAAACCTCGCCGGCCTGACCGTGATGACCAGCTATCTGAAATTAATCACCGTCGGACAGGCATTTTTTAAGCGGGCAATGGATATCGCAGGAGGAATCGTAGGGCTGCTGATCACCGGAGTCCTTTTTTTATTTGTAGCGCCTGCGATCTACCTTTCCGATCCTGGACCTATTTTCTTCGGACAGGACCGGGTCGGGAAAAACGGCAGAATCTTCAAACTCTATAAATTCCGCAGTATGTATCAGGATGCGGAAGAGCGCAAAGCGGAGCTGATGGAAAAAAACGAAATGAAAGGTCAGATGTTTAAGATTGAAAACGATCCACGCATCATCGGCAGCGGCCCGGACGGGACGAAGCATGGCCTCGGTCATTTCCTGCGCGCGAGCAGCATCGATGAGCTTCCGCAGTTCTGGAACGTGCTGAAGGGGGATAGAGGTATAATAGGGACAACCAAGAAAACACTGATTTTTCAAGGGTTTGTCCAAGCTTGAGCCAATTTCGTTATGAGGTTTTGTACGAGAGTTTAGATAAGCCCAAGAAATCACAATGGCTTCTTGAGTTGCTTATTTTGACCCAATCTGATAAGCGTACAAAATCTGATAAGGAGGTTGACTTGAGCCTGCGTTCCAGCCAGAGAGTGGCGGACACAGGCTCATCGTCGTGATAATAATGCCAATAAACTAATTTACCGAATTGAATTTTGAGGTGTGGGAGGAATTGAAAGAATGGAATACAGATTACCTAAAGACATCATAAGAATCAAGTGCGAATCGTGTGAGACGATAACAGAACTTCACGAAAGTGATTTTGAATATTATGAAAGCAGTTGGGAAGGTAGTCCTATGGGTACAAGTACAACATACCAATATGACGCAGATTTTACATGTGGCTGCTGTGGGAATAGGATAAAGGTTTGCTTTCAGATGTCTGAATACCCTATAGAGGCATCTAATGATATACCGCCAACATGTATTGGCGGAGAGATTCTTGACTGAGCATAGTTTTGTAAGGCTTTGTAAGTAAATCGCAACTTTGACACGCTCGATTAAGAACATCGAGACACTAAAAATATTTGGAGGAAACCTTCCCGGAATCGTGCGGGGGGGGTATTACGATGAATGACAGTAATAGATTTGAGAGAGAAAATAACAGAAAAAACACAGGTGGCAAAATGAAGATCCAGCATTGGAAAGTAATAGCAATCGGGCTTATGGTCTATGATGTCATAGCAATCGCCTTTTCTTATTTCTTTGGCTTATGGCTGAGATTTGATTTTCAATTCACAAATATCCCGACGGAATACTTACATTCATACGTAAGGTTTATTCCGTTCTATATAATCGCTTCAATTCTTTTCTTTTGGTTTATGCGAATGTACAGGGGCATCTGGAGGTTTGCCGGATTCAATGAATTGCTCCGTTATTCGTTAGCATCTCTTATAGCATCAGTTGCTCATGCGGCTGTGATCACGTTGGTATGTAGGAGGATGCCCTTTTCATATTACATAGTAGGGGCAGTTATTCAGCTTATCCTTGTTGTGGGGATTCGGTTCAGTTATCGGTTCTACACACAGGTGATTGTGAGAAAAGATAATACTGTAAAGGATAATTCAGCGCAGAGAGTCATGATTATCGGAGCCGGTGCTGCCGGAAGGACGGTTGTCAGGGAACTGCAGCAGTCGGATAAGACAAGCATGGTGCCGTGCTGCTTTATTGATGACAACGCTAACAAGTGGGATCGCTTTATTGAGGGTGTTCCTGTGGTTGGCGGCAGGGAAGATATTCCGAAATTCGTAAAGAAGTTGGGTGTTAGCGAGATATATTTCTGCATACCGACGGCATCAGCAGAAGAGAAGAAAAATATCTTGGATATCTGCAAAGAGACGGGCTGTAAGCTCATGAGCCTGCCGGGTATTTACCAGCTTGCTAATGAGGAAGTGCTTGTAAGCAAACTGAAAGATGTGGCTGTGGAAGATTTGCTTGGAAGAGAGCCGATTAAAGTAGATATGAAGGAAATCTTCCAATACATCAAGGGGAAGACAATTCTGGTCACTGGTGGCGGTGGTTCTATTGGCAGCGAGTTGTGCAGGCAGATTGCGGCACATGAGCCAGAGAGACTGGTTATCTTCGATATTTATGAGAACACGACATATGCTGTTGAACTGGAGTTGCGGGAGAAGTATCCGAACCTGAATCTGAATGTGCTGATTGGCTCCGTGCGAGACAGCAGGAGAATCAATCAGGTATTTGATTTGTATCATCCAGATATTGTATTCCATGCAGCTGCACATAAGCATGTACCGCTGATGGAGTACAGCCCCAACGAAGCGATTAAGAACAATGTAATTGGTACATATAAGACGGCGTATGCTGCACTCACGCATGGAACACAGCGTTTTGTACTGATCAGTACGGACAAAGCGGTTAATCCTACCAATATCATGGGAGCATCGAAACGGCTCTGCGAAATGGTTATCCAGAGCATGGACGCGATCAGTAAGAGCGGAAGACTGGATTTGCTGACTTTTGTTCATGCTCATAAGGATAAAGTGATTGACGGACAGCATGTTCCAGACCCTGTTGACCACATAGCGGCAGGTTGGGATGAAACTTCACAGACAAAACTGAAAGTTGAGAGTGTGAAAAATAAAGAACGGACAGGAACGCAGTTTGTGGCTGTCCGATTTGGAAATGTTCTGGGCAGCAACGGCTCTGTGCTTCACCGTTTTAAGAAGCAGATCCAGGAGGGCGGTCCGGTTACAGTGACCCACCCAGATATTATTCGTTATTTCATGACGATTCCGGAAGCAGTCAGTCTGGTATTGCAGGCAGGAACTTATGCATGGGGCGGTGAAATCTTTGTCCTTGATATGGGTGATCCGGTCAAGATAGATACGTTGGCAAGGAACATGATTCATTTGTCAGGGTATAAGCCGGATGAGGATATCAAAATCGTCTATACAGGTCTTCGTCCGGGTGAAAAGCTGTTTGAAGAAAAACTGATGGCTGAGGAAGGAATCAAAAAGACCGATAACGAGCTGATTTATATCGGTAAGCCGATTCCGTTTGAGGTTGAAGAATTCCTGAAGCAGTTGGAAGAACTGGCTAATGCAAGTTATGAGAACAGCCCGGACATTGTGAAGATGGTAGAGAAGATTGTTCCGACATTCCATCCGGTGGGAGAGAATCCTGATGGTAAAACAAATGACGCTGGTAAAGCAACAATAAATAACAATCCGATAAAAAACGAGTTGTCTCCAGACACAGAGAGTCAGACTTATGCCAAAGAGGAAGCAGCCGTCACTAAGATTTGATTTATTCAAGGATGCTTTAAAAATGCCAATGAAAGGCTCATGCTTAATCGTTATGGAGAGATAAAGTTGGAAGAAAAAGTTAATGCGTGGAATCCGGAAATACATCTGATATATCTTGAGGCAGGGAAGAATGTATTTATCAGATATACAACAATGGAATATCTGAAGAAGAAAAGACATTCTCAGAAGGAAAAATCAATGGCCAGACCATTTCAGATGGAGGATGTTCCAGGGTTATTGCAATACAAAAGTTCTGTCGGACAGGGATACGGCAATCTGTTTAATGCGCACTTGCTTCTGCTACAAGAAAAGTTAAGAAAAAAGGATTTTATTTCCGGAAGTGGAAGGAAACTATGCGGAAAGTCTGCCGCCGGACAACTACAGATTGCATGTAGGTTTTGATGTATGGGAATGTGACCAGAATCAAACTGACATTATAAAGATGATGGAATCTGTTATTCGCACTTACTACCGGCTTTCGGATTATTCCAAACAGGAAATCCAAAAGCTGATTAGCCAAGGAATCCGTTTTATTAACACTCGTGAATTTCAGGATGCTATGTCGTGTTTTAAGAAAGCATATTATGGCGCAAGTCTTAATGCCGGAATGCTGGTTGAACGTCTGTATGCGATGAACAATATGGCACTGATTTATTCGGTCAATGATATGTATGACCATAGTTTTTTTGTTACATACACGGCGTTTAAATTAAGCAAGCGGCAAGATTGCTATGATCCTGTCGCAAAATACATCACTGCGAATAATCATGCTTTTGCGTTGGCAAAGAAAAACCGATATGAGGATGCCGGAAAAGTATATGCGATAACAGCATTGCTTGCAAAAAACATGGGAGACAGCGATGCGCAGATAACGGCACTGGTTAATCGGGATTGTTGTTTCTTATTTCAGGAAAAGTATGAAATAGCAGCAGAAGAACTGGAGAAAACAGTTCAGCTGATGAAAACGGATATGCCCTCCGAAAAAGAAACAATTCAGGAACTCACAGAGTTATGCGTCTATGCTTATAAATGCTCAAAAGATGAATATAAAAAGAGATTCATTGAGCAACTGGAAATCAACATAGATTTGCAGAAGAAATTAAAAAGGGTAAGTCTGGCACATGCAGTTCTTAATAATGCAATGTCTCTGGTAGTTAATAGCGTATCTTCCTATTTTACATGGAAGATAAAACTGTTTGACAAGTCAGCGGAAATAGAGCTGATTGAAGCAAATCAATCAAATCAGGAAATCATAGAGGAAAATGCAAAGTTTTTTTATTTGCAAAGAGTGCAATGCAAAAATGATTTTGCGACGGAAAGAGACAAGTAGAGTGAATAGGAATTTGCTGATTATTTGTTCTGGAAATCTTGAGTAATAGCAAAGGAAAACGAGAAAACGAAAAAAAGAAACAAGCGAAGATTGTTTTTAATTCGTATATTCAGGCAATGGCTGATATTTCACATGAGAGGGGGAGCGATATGGATATTAATGAAAACAGACAAAATATTGATAACAGTTCTGTCAATACTGATGAGCCGTTTGAATGTTGGACATCCACAGATGAGTGCATCCATTCCAGACGCTGCTTCATGACAGGCGAGTATTGCTCAAAGCAAAACAGCATACAAAAAGAGCGAAATGCACTTTATAAGAATGAAAAACCATTAGATGGGCTTGAGCCGGAAAAAGAGAATGTTACTGCAATAACTGCGTTTGTAATTATGAATTTTTCGGATATGTCAGACGTTGTATATAAATGGAGAATTAAAACATTTATAGAATCGCTTGCGCCGTACTTTTGCGTGAATAAAAAGAAAAACAAGATATATTGCAAGCCGTCTAAAGATATGGAGACCCCGGATGGGTGTTTGGATGTCAACCGGATACAAGTGGTTCGGTCAGATTCAGACCCTGTTTCTAATTATGTAATATGCAGTCGTATCTGTCAGCAAATGCAGATTGCTGATCTTATTATTGTAGATGTCTCAAGCTAGAATACGAATGTGTTTTATGAACTTGGTATGGCTGTAGCTCTTGGGAAAATGATTCTGCCTATCTGCTATAGCGAAAGCTTTTATGAAAAGAATGCGGCTGGAGTTACAGACGAAGGAAAGGCAGAGTGTGAGCATCATATTGGATGCTATCCATGGAGAAAGACATTATTTGAGTTCTATGGAATTTTTTATAAGAATAAAGAAAATGACATATATGTTGAACGCTATATAGAAGCGGGAAGAGACTGGGAAAGAGCGGAGAATGCTTTAAAGGATACAACTACTCACTATATGCCATTCAATAAAGTTAAACAGGTGAAATACGGATTTCAGGACGATGCGAAATATAACTATTTTCCATATGGAGAGGAAGTAGAAGTAGATAAAGAAGCACATAGTAAAATGCGGCTTGGAGAACTTATTTATATGCGTCTGTGTGATACATATAATAGGGCGAAATCGGATAATAATACGTTGGTTGTATATACCATGGACGGTTTTTTAAACGAGGAACAGGCCGGAAGATGCATTGACAACTTCTTCCGCTACGTTGTGTCGCGGATGAAAAAGGAAAAATGTTTTTGCGGAGACCGTGTGGGTGTTTTGGTTCAGGGAAATAACATCTCAGAGGAGGATAAGGATTCTCCAATACCTAAGAATCTGCTGTATAGAGTTGGGGAGATTATACATATCGGCGTGAATCAGGCGACGTATCTTGCACTTGGCGAAAAAATAAAAACAGAAGAATTCCTTGAAGTGTCGGAATACATGAAAAAGGAAAGTCCCGTTGTAAGTTTAAGCGATTATGCATCACCAGATGAAAGTGAGGAAATTGCCAGATTAAACAAAAGCAAGGATAAGCTGATTCTTCCAAAACAGAAAAGAACGATGATTGGATTTGTGAAGTCATATATCCGAAACAGGGGAATGTTGATCTATCCAAATTACCCGGTCTATGTGAAGCGTATTACTAATGGGCCACAGAAAGATGTATTAAAACCATGTTCGTTTGGGGAAAATGACCTGGATTTTTTCTGCCTGTATTACGTAATGCTTAGGACATTAAAATATACCAACGAAATAGTGGTAGATATCAGCGGCACGGATACACAGGCTTTATTCTGGTTGGGTGCGGCTCATGCTTCGGATATATATGCAATTACTGTAAAGCATGAGAAAACAGCAGAAGAGAAGGCGAGAAATTCTAAAACTGCTGAAGAAAAAGCGGAAAGTTCTAAAACTCAAGGTAAGAATAATAATGTGGAGATTTATGACAGGGAGAGAAGCATATTTGACGTCTCCGGGTTATGGACAGCGGTACTCCATTCTTATGATACGGAGGGTTTTTATCAGGAACTTGCTATGGCTCAGATTGGAATTGAGCGACATTCACGCCTGATGATTAAGAATACCTCATATTACGAGACCAGTATACGGGAATTCTTGTCTTCCTTTAATGAGCAGATGGGCGAAGCTGAAATGAAGCATCTGCAGAGTAAGAAGCACGATGAAGCTATGCATGTTCTGGAATCATATTACAGGCAGCATTTTTGGAATCCAATGCTGCGGTATAACAGGCTTTGTCTTTATTTGCCGCAGGTGGATTTGGAAGACCCGGATGATAATCAGCCAAGGATCCATGCTGTCAAATGGGATCTTGATGCGATAGCTTCGTTGTCACACTACTTGTCAAAAAGAACTGTGATTGGAGAGTACCGCGTTGAGACGCTACGTAAAGGAGATGCTGATGGTAAAGCTGAAAGTCAGAATTTTATATGTATTGGCGATGGTCTGACTCCTTTGCACAAACAGAGTCTGGCATCCTATATTTATAAAGAAATTGGTGAGGAAAAGAGCGGATGGAAAAATGGATATAATATCATTCATCAGGCAAAACGGGTAGAGGTTCAATGTGACAAATCGGATGTAACTGAAAAAGATACGATACGTTATTATAAAGGTTTTATTCGGTTAAACGATAATAAAGCATTGTTTACGCAGCATCCAAGCGCAACGTGCGCAAATTGTAGTGTTCGGCTGAAAAAAACATCTAATGATAATGCACCTGTACCACATTTGAATGTCGCGGAATCAGAGACAAAAGAAAAGAAGAAAGACAAATCAGAAGTCATAAATTTTTACACTTGCCTAAATGGGATGGATAAGGAGCCTTGCAGCTTAAAGTGTGGAAACACACACTATCAGCTTGCCAAGCTGTTATTGTGGAGAGATTTTTCAAAAGAGCAGGGAAGAACCTTATATCGCGTTGAAATTAATGGAAGTTCCGGTCCAGCAACACATGGTCTTTCAACTTTATTTGTGGATGACCAGCAAAAAGAGCAGACTTATACCGAAGCAAAAGAATGGAAAGAACACTATCTTCTTTGCGAATTGCAGAAAACGATAAGAGAGCAGCTGATGGAAGTGTATCTTCGGGAGTTGGAAAAAGAACTTAAGGGGATCACTCTAATGCTTGCAGATAATCTAAAAGAAGAAGCTGAAGAAGGTCAACGGGACAGATATTACAGCCTTGTAAAACATGCCATTTCTCTTTATCTGAGTACAGTTTTCTATCGTTATTTCTTTCCGTTCTTATCGGAGGAAGATATCGAACGAATTTGTAATAGCGCAGAGAATTATGTCATCGCAATGAGTGAAGCAAGAGTAAGTCCTTTTGCCAAAGGCTCTCCGTCGAATTTTGATCCTCAGTACCATTCGGCAATAGCTGACGATAATGTAGCTGAGGCTGCGGAAAAAGTGATTATAGTTTTAAGGAACGTATTAACCAGATTCAGAGGGGTGGAAGCGTTTTTTCAGATTAAGGTAAAAGTAGATGCTACAGAGAATCCGGGAAAACAGGACACACGTAAGCTGGAGAATATTGAAGCTTTGGATCAGCAGTTATGTAGCGTCAGTTGTTTATTTGCAAAAGGAGAAACAGATTCTCAAAAAGTAAAATCTCAATAGAATCATTAAATTTTTTCAGTTTATTGGAGTACAGGGCTAAAGGAGGATTAGTCAAATGAATTCAAATCTGTTGATTATTGGTGCCGGAGATCTTGGCGCAATAGCAAAAGAGATAGCAGAGGAAATGGGGCAATTTGACAAGATTGATTTTCTGGACGATAAGAGTGAACTGGCGATTGGAAGAACATCTGATATAGAAAATTTTTTAGGGGAGTATCAGTTTGGTATCGCCGCTGTCGGAGATCATGAACTTAGATACAGGTATACGTTGAAGTTAGAAGATAACTGCTTTCAGATCCCGATTCTTGTTCATCCGAGGGCATTTGTCGGAAAGTATGCAAGCATACAGAAAGGCTGCATTATAGAGCCGATGGCTACGGTGCAATCAGGGGCGACACTGGGAGTTGGTGTAGTGGTTTCTGCAGGAGCGATTGTAAATCATAGTACGTTTATTGGGGATTACTGCCATTTGAATGTAGGGAGCATTGTAGAGGCACGTTCTATTATGCGAGCAGGGACAAAGCTGAATGCCGGGAGTGTCTTCAATAAAATAGATGATTTGTCAGAAAGTGCTGCAAATGGAATGCCGACATACCAGGTTGATGAAGCATGGGTACAACAGTATATCAAAGACTTTGGGACAGAGCCAAGTTTCTTTTGATATTGCGTTTCCCATCACATAAATCATTACAAGAATAAGAAAACACAGACCTATTACAGAATGTAAAGGAGTAAGAATTGTTATGCTCAAACTTATGTACATAACGAATCGTCCTGAAATTGCACAGATAGCGGAATCTGCCGGAGTTGACCGGATATTTATAGATATGGAATATATCGGTAAAGCCGAAAGGCAAGGAGGTATGGATACCGTTCAATCGCATCATACGCTGCAGGATGTAAAAAATATTGCTTCGGCTATCGAACAGGCAGAACTTCTTGTCCGTGTGAATCCAATTCATGAAGCATCGGATAAGTATTGCAGTTCAAGGGAGGAAATAGAAGCGGCAATTAAAAATGGGGCGCAGATTATTATGCTTCCATATTTTAAGACGGTAGAAGAAGTAGCAGAGTTTTTGGAGATTGTGGATGGCAGAGTAAAGACAATGCCTCTTGTTGAAACACCGGAAGCGGTAGAAGTCATAGATGATATTTTACAGTTGGATGGGATTGATGAGATATACATAGGGCTGAATGATTTGAGTCTGGGTTATGGAATGAAGTTTATGTTTGAACTTTTAAGCAATGGGACAGTGGAAGAGCTGTGCCATAAATTCCATAAGAAAGGTATTCCGTATGGATTTGGCGGAATTGCTGCTTTAGGAAAAGGACAGTTGCCTGCAGAAAAAATCATAGCAGAGCATTATCGTCTTGGTTCTACAAGGGCAATTTTGTCTCGAAGTTTCTGTAATGTTGAGAAAGTGAATCATATGGGTGTAATCAGCTCCACTTTTGTGAATGGTGTAAAGGAAATGCGAGATTATGAAAAGAAGGTAGCTATACACAGTGACTTCTTCCGTGAAAACAGCGAGGATATTGCGATAGCAGTGCATAAAATATGCGACGAAGAGTGAATGGGAGAGGCGGAAGGGAAAGTTTGAAATGAAATGCTATTTTTTCTTTAAAAGACTATTTGATATTGTAACATCGGCCATAGCCTTAGTGATTTTAAGCCCAATTTTTCTGGTAATTGCCATTGCCATTAAGTTGGATTCTAAAGGACCGGTTATATTCAAACAGGAGAGAATGGGCTATCAGGGGAAACCTTACAATATGTATAAGTTTCGGTCTATGGTTCAGGATGCACAGTCTATGGGAAGCGGCTTGTATAGTTTTAAGGATGATCCGAGAGTTACAAAAGTTGGCAAAGTATTAAGACACACAAGCCTGGATGAACTTCCACAGTTAGTCAATGTCCTGAAGGGCGACATGGCATATGTGGGACCGCGGTCGCCCGTGGTTTCAGGGTTTCCAAAGTACGAGGATTTGAGTGATTCCTATAAGAGACGCTTTTCTGTGCTGCCGGGTATTACCGGGCTTGCGCAGGTTGTCGGCAGGAACGAATTTTCATGGGATGAAAAAGTAGAGTATGACAATATTTACATAGATAAGATCAAGAAATGGGGATTGCTGTACGATATAAAGATTTTGTTCATGACAGTTGTCCGAGTCGGTTCTATGAGTGATGTTGAGGAAAGCCCTGAAAATATGGAAAAAAATAAGGATTTAATGAATATGGGGCACGGACAGTTGGACAGTTCACAAAATAAGGTGAATGTTGATTAAGGGTGAAAAGAGGAAAATCAAATGGCTAAGTATGACGTGGCTGACAGACGGATATGGTTTAAGGGAGAGATCGTAAATGTAAATGATGCTAAGATTAATGTTCTTGCACCTACATCTCAGTTTGGATTAAATGTTTTTGAAGGGATTCCCTGTTATTGGAATGATGCCAAGAAGCAGTTATATGCTTTTCGTTTGGATGCTCATTACGACAGATTGCTTCGTTCTGCAAAATTAATACAGATGAATTGTACATACACAAAAGAAGAGTTAAAAGATGCGTTTATTGATGTCATAAAAGCAAACGAATATGATGAGAATCTTTCTGTCAGGCAGACGCTGTTTGTCGATGGATTTGGCTCATGGGGTTCGGACGGACCGGTAGAGATGTTTATCGCACCGATTCCGAGAGGGAGAACGAGTGCTGAATATAATAAAAAAGGATTGAACTGTTGCGTGACCTCGTGGCGAAGAATTAGTGATGAAACTCTGTCTCCGCGTATTAAATGTGGCGCAAATTATATCAACAGCCGAGTGGGGCAAAGGGAAGCTCTGAGGAATGGTTATGATACCTGTATTTTCCTGAATGAAGCTGGAAAAGTTGCAGAAGGTCCTGGCTCCTGTTTCTTTGCTGTAAAAAATGGAGAGATTATAACGCCTTCTCTTACTGATAGTGTTTTGGAAAGCATAACAAGAGACACCATTCTTACGATTGCGAAAGACATGGAAATACCAGTAATTGAAAGGACAATAGACCGGACAGAGTTATACACTTGCGAAGAAGCTTTTCTGTGTGGTTCAGCAATGGAATTAACATCTGTGCTGTCGGTTGACCAATATACTGTCGGCAACGGCGAAGCGGGAGAAATAACTAAGACGCTTCATCATGAATATTTGAAGATTTCTCATGGAGAGTCTGAAAAATATAGAGACTGGGTGACAGCAGTTTATTAAACATCGTGTAAGTATGAATTGTTAAGGAGAAAAATAGATGAGGGTTTGGATTGTTGCAAAAGAAGGAAGATTGCCTTTGCAGCCCGGTGTGAATACGGGACGTATGGGGGCATTGGCTACATATTTAAGTACCCATGGTCATACAGTCGTCTGGTGGACATCAACTTTTGTACACGCAACAAAAGAACATCTTTATGATGAGAATAAAGTATTAAACATTTCGGATACTTTTACGATGATATTACTTCATTCGAACACCATATATAAGAAGAATACTTCTATTAAACGAGTGCTATATAATGACTGCCTTTCGAAAGAGCTTAACAAAGAGATATATAAATATGATAAACCGGATTTGATATTTTGTGCGTATCCAAGTGAACAGCTTTGCCGTGTTGCATTAAGTTATGCAAAACAATTTGAAATCCCAGTCATTATTGACGCAAGAGATCAATGGCCAGATATATTTGAACGTGCTTTTCCAAATGCATTAAGGTGGATTGCATCAATCGCTTTACTTCCAATGAAGAAAAGAGCGCAAAAAGCATTTACAGAAGCAACTGCGATATGTGCAGTAAGCCCTGGTAAATTGCAATGGGCATTAGATTATGCATGTCGTGAGAAAATGGCTCTTGATAGATATATTTTTATTGGCTGTTCAAGAGCCAAGATTGAAAAAGAAGCGTTAGATTCAGAATTAAAAGAATGGAAGAATCGCGGTATTTCAGAAAAAACATGGAACATATGTGTTTTTACTACTTTGTCAAAATCCTCGATGGACATGGATACAGTAATAAATGCTGTTAGAATGACGCATAAACAATATCCTATGATTAGACTAATCATAGGCGGAAAGGGCGATGATGAACAACGTTTGATAGATGAAGTAGGACAAGATGATTATATTCATATGATGGGATGGATGAATCAATTACAGATGACCAGCTTAATGAGCATCAGCAAAGCTGGAATGTTATGTTATCGCAACACAAAGGATTTTAAAGATGGGTGGGGAAACAAAGTAGGACAGTATCTATCTTATGGTTTGCCTGTACTGACATCTGCAACAGGATTTTCCAAACAGTATGTTGAGCAATATGGATGCGGATTTGCATATGAAGAGAATAATCCAGAGAGTCTTGAAAAAATATTTGTAGATTTAATTACTAACACTGAGAAGCAGAGATTAACTTCTCAGCGTGCAATAGAGCGTTTTGAAACTGATTTTGAAAACGGTGTAGTAATGGGGCAGTTTGAGGATATGATTGTTGATGTCTATGAATCATCAAAATAATGAATCCAATATTGATTGAAAAGTCCAGCTAAGAAATGTCAAGGGGGAATTAAAAAAATAAAATCAGGTTGGA
>JAJBVE010000020.1 GCA_020859995.1 Clostridiales bacterium | reverse complement strand
TGTGGGAAAATACAAGTATTTTTATTGCGAAAAGTTTTTATTCTTTAGCGCTGGTTCTTATTTGTAAACGAAACTATTCAGGATGGGACTTCGCACCTGCGGTGAAGTATCTGTGAAAGTATACAGTAACTGTGAAGGTACTGAACCTTTACCGGTAAAGATAGAGTACATAATCTGATGAAAACAGATTTACGCAGACTTTACGTGCCCTTCAGAAAAAAATAAGAATATTTTGCTTTTCCGCATCGGATGAGCGTGCTATTCTGCCCGTATGGAGATGTACCTGAGGTGTACAGTTCTGCAAAAAGGAGGGCGGGCAGATGATTATGTGGAGAAGAGAGACGCTAAAAGACCGTGCAAAGGTTGCCTTTAAAGGAAATTACTGGAGGTGTGTGGTAGTCGCACTGATCCTTTCCCTGCTGATGCAGGGGACGAGCCGAAGCACGAGCAATGATGACAGCAGTACATCGGTTACATATGATGATTATGATGAATATGATGAGGCGTATTTTGAGGATATTTACAATAATATCGGAATTGAAGTCGGTTCAAATGGCGGCGCTGTAGATTTTCTGACTTCCGGAGCAGCATCACAGGCGGTAAACAGCGCCTTAAGAGGGCTGCCGCTGTTATTTGGCACGGCGTTTGCCCTATTGCTGTCGACAGCCGGACTGGTGATGACGGTTTTCTTTCTCCTTGTGGTACTGGCGCTGGAATTTCTGGTTACACCGGTGCTGGAGATCGGCGGCTGCAGCTTTTTCGTGAAAAATTCTGAAAATACGTTTGCGGATTCAGAGGAAAATCTGATACGCGATCAGAGCCTTGATCTGAGTTCAGAAGGTGATAGCGGCTTGGCCCCAGGACAGAACAGTAAAAGTCTGCGGGCGCATCCGTCGATGCTCTTGACCGGCTTTGTCGGCGGGTATTACTGGAGCCTCGTAAAGACACAGTTTTTAAGGAAACTCTATACCTTCCTCTGGTCGCTGCTGCTGGTGATTCCGGGCATTGTGAAGTCCTATGAATATTGCATGATCCCCTACCTGCTGGCGGATTTTCCGGATATGGAGTCGGATGAGGCGTTTTCGATCAGCCGGACGATGATGGACGGCAATAAGCTGGAAACATTCATCCTCGACCTGTCCTTTATCGCCTGGGAGCTGCTGAGCTCAGTGACCCTGGGGATTGTGGGAGTCTTTTATGTGAATCCTTATGAGTACGCGACGAAGGCAGAGCTTTACCGGGTGCTGAAAAATGAATATTTTACCGGGAGAGAGAATGCATAATCGGGCAGAAACATAAACGGCAATTGTGAAAAACAAGATCGAAGTGTGTTTTTTACAGAGATCACATTAGAACGGCAAATGAGGTGAATAATAGAGCAAAAAATCGGACAGGGAGATCAGTTCCTCTGCCCGATTTTTGAAGCGCTTTCACCTGATATCCGCGAACGGCGACAGCTCCAGCCGGATAAAATACCCCTGGTCGTGATGGCAGACCGGACATTTGACGGGCGCCTTGGGACCAGTGTAGATAAAGCCGCATTTCAGACAGATCCAGCCAGTCTGTACATCGGAGACGAAAAGCCTGTTTTCCTCCATGTACTGCGCGAATCGTCCGAAGCGGTCTCCGTGGTACTTTTCAATCTGTGCGATTTTGTGAAAGGAGGCGGCTACATCCAGAAAGCCTTCTTCTTTTGCGGTGTCTCCAAAGCTGATATAGACGGAATCGGCTTCCTCATATTCATTGTGCTGGGCTCTGCGCAGCAGGTCACTGATGCTGTCGCTGATGTCGACAGGATAGCCGCCGTCTATATGGATCGTGGAACCGGAGAGCTGTTGTAGATGCTGATAAAAGATCTCCGCATGTTCGCGCTCCTGGTTGGCGGTATAGGTAAAAACCGCTTCGATCACGTGCAATTGTTCCTTCTTAGCCTGAGAGGCCGCAAAGGTGTAGCGGTTTCTCGCCTGGCTTTCCCCTGCGAAGGCCCGCATCAGGTTGTCCTTCGTGATACTGTTCTCAAAATTGACTGCCATAACATCCTCCTGAAAATTTTTGCGCAGCTGATTGCCTGCAGCTTTCTTTTCGTAACGGTTTCGTATCTTCCCGGCTACTTTTTTCTGACGTGTATTACGAATACGGTTTCAGTATTGCCAGATTTTGGCTTTTTATTCATTGGGATTGTTTGCCTAACCTGATTTTTCTGGGAAAAATGTCTTGTAAGAAAGGCCGCTCTTTGATAAACTGATGTGTGGCAGTTTTCGGGCGGACGAGGGTGACTGCGTAGAAACGATGGAATTGTACAGGATAGTATTTCGCACTTGTTGCGAAGTACATAGGAAGGCATATATTCCATCGAATTTTAGGGGCATTCATGTGCGGATGAGTGTGCGGAAGGGATGCAAAACGATGAGCGAGAGCAGGAAAGCCATTCTGGTGGTCAGCTTTGGAACCAGCTATGAAGAGACAAGGAAAAAGACGATTGACCGGATTGAGGAGTGTGTGGCGGAGCGGTTTCCCGCATGGAAGGTGTACCGCGCCTGGACGAGCGGAATGATCCGCCGAAAGATTGAGAAACGGGACGGAATCAGGATTCTGGATGTAAAAGGAGCGCTGATCCAAATGGCGGCTGACGGTGTGACAGAGGTCGTGGTGCAGCCGACACATGTTTTAAATGGAATTGAAAATGACCAGATGCAGGAGACGGTAAACGCGTGCCGGCATCTGTTTTCGAGGATCGTGACTGGAAATCCTCTTTTGACTACCCAGGAGGATAATCGCCGGATGATTCAGATTGTGGCGCAGGAGCTGGAGCCGAAAGCAGAGGAAGCGCTGGTTCTGATGGGACATGGAACGGAGCATTACGCGAATGCGATCTACGCCGCGCTGGATTATCAGTTTAAGGATATGGGGTATCCGAATATCTTTATGGGGACGGTGGAGGCTTATCCGGCGCTGGATTCGCTGATTCGTCAGGTGAAGGAAAAGGGGCTGAAGAGAGTGGTTCTGGCGCCTTTTATGATTGTGGCCGGGGATCACGCAGAAAATGATCTGGCGGGCGCGGATGAGGATTCCTGGAAAAGCCGGTTCGAAAAGGCCGGATTTGAGGTGGCCTGTGTTTTAAAAGGATTGGGAGAATATCCCGGTGTTCGGGAGCTGATTCTGGATCATGTGCTGGAGGCGATGGACAGTGTCGGAATGTCGGAAATGTGACGGATAAAGAGTTACTCGCGCATATTTCGTTTGACCATAGCCCGGTGTACATAGTGCGGCATGGATCAGGTCAATCACTATGAAATGCTTTTGTGTTTTGGTCATGTATGGCTGACGTGTGCTGGCAAAGCACGCTGTTGGTTCAAATTTAATTGATTGCGATGTGCTGTGACAGGCTGAAAAACAGAAAAAAGTAATACAGGAGGCAGAAATTTGGCAATACAGATGGCGGGGATTGACCACGAGAATGCCCCGATTGATATACGTACCGTTTTTTCTTTTACGAAGAAGAGCATGGCGGAGGCTCTGGAGTCCTTATGCCAGGTGAAGGGCATCAAAGGCTGTGTCATGATCTCCACCTGCAACCGGACGGAGCTTTACCTGAGTACAGATGAGGAGTTTGAAGGAGACATTTATAAATTGCTCTGCGGCATTCGCGGCCTTCCAGATTCTCTGGATTTCCGCTCTTATTTCCGCTTCCGGCAGGAGCGGGAGACTGTGCATCATCTTTTTCGCCTGGCGGCGGGGCTGGAATCACGGATTCTGGGCGATGACCAGATTGTGACGCAGGTAAAGGACGCCCTTGGGTTTGCCAGAGAACACTACGCCGCGGATCATGTACTGGAGACACTTTTCCGGATGGCGGTCACTGCGGCCAAAAAGGTGAAAACGCGCGGAGAATTATCCTCCACAGATCAGTCTGCTGTCGGCGCTGCCATTCAGACTCTGAAAAAGGATGGCTATTCCTTTGCGGGGAAAAGGTGCATGGTGATCGGCAATGGGGTAATGGGAAAGCTGGCTGCTACGGAGCTCCGCAGGCAGGGCGCGGATGTGACTGTGACCGTGCGCCAGTACCGCAGCGGTGTGGTCGAAATTCCGCCGGAGTGTTCCCGTATTGATTATGGGCGCAGGATGGAGCTGTTTGGGGATTGTGATTATGTGCTGAGTGCGACCGTCAGCCCGAACTATACGCTGACCAGGGAGCTGGTGGAAACATACCGGGGAAGGATGACGGCTCAGAAGGATTCGGTGATTTTGGACGATGCCGGGAAGGAGCAGCTCCCTGCTGATTCTGCCGGAAGTGTTTCGTTCAGGCCGATCGTACTGATCGACCTTGCCGTACCGCGGGACATTGAGCCGTCCGTAGCGGAACTGGACGGCGTGCGCCTGTATGACATTGACTGCTTCCGGGAAGAAGCGGTGAGTGAAGCACAGAAACAGGCGATCGCCGACGCGGAGCTTCTGTTTGAAGAACAGATGGAAGAGTTTTTCAACTGGTATCAGTGCCTGGATGTGGTTCCGAAAATTCAGAAGATTAAAGAGCAGGTCGCATCTGATCTGGAAAAACGCCTGACCAGGCAGCTGCGCAGCCTGCCCGTTTCAAAGCCGGAGAAGGAAGCCCTGGATAAAGAAATTGAGGCAGCAGCAGAGCGGACGATGAACAAGCTGCTCTTTGGGCTGCGGGACTGCGTAAGCGACACGGCATTCCGGGAATGCATCGAGGGGCTGGAGAAATTGTATGGTTAGAGAATCTGACCATATTTTTGCCTGCGGGATGGGATATATTCGTATGAAGCAGCGAACTATGAAGTCAGAGAAATCCGTCGGCTTTGCCGATTCTTTAAGATATAGTTTGCACGGATATCTGCTGTCTTCCGTAGAATATTATGCCGTTCGATAACAGATGCAGAGTTGTTTTCTTCCTGAGAGGAAAAGCCATTGGATCATGCGTAAATCGGACAGCAAAAATTGTGACAGTAAATACTGGTGATAAAAGAATCAGGAGATAGGGATATTCTGAATAAGAAGGATAAGTAAAACAAAAAATGACCAGAAAGATTATAATAGGAAGCAGAGAAAGCCGTCTGGCTGTGATCCAGTCGGAGATGGTGCAACAGTACATACAGCGCAGCCATCCGGAACTGACTGTGGAAATTCTTACCATGAAGACCGCAGGAGATAAAATATTAAATCAGCCTTTGGAAAAAATCGGCGGGAAGGGACTTTTTGTGAAGGAGCTGGACGCGGCGCTCCTGGACGGCCGTTCAGATCTGTCTGTACACAGCCTGAAGGATGTCCCGATGGAGCTGCCGAAGGAGCTGCCGCTGATCGCGTATTCCGCGCGGGAAGATGTGCGGGACGCGCTTATTCTTCCGGAGGGTGTGAACGAACTGGATTTTTCAAAGCCGGTCGGATGCTCCTCCAGACGCAGAATGCTGCAATTTGCCCGGCTTTACCCACAGGCAACTTTTGCGCCGATCCGCGGCAACGTGCAGACCCGGCTGAAAAAGCTGGATAGTGGTGAATACTGCGCGACGATTCTGGCAGCAGCAGGCTTAAAACGACTGAGACTTACACACCGCATCAATCGTTATTTTACTACAGAGGAGATGATTCCAGCCGCCGGGCAGGGCATCCTGGCGGTGCAGGGACGTGCCGGGGAAGATTACGGTTTTCTGGCAGGATATTCGGATGCGGAGGCGGCGGCCTGCGCGCAGGCAGAGCGCGCTTTCGTGCGGGCTCTTGGCGGAAACTGCAGTACACCGGTGGCCGCCTATGCGAGGGTGATTTTGAATTCGGCTTCGGATACGGAAACATTGGCGGATTTGCATATGGATCTGCCTGTTGATTTATCTGTCGGCTTGTCTTCTGATTTAGGGGTTAATTCTAAGAGCGGCTTAGCAGCTTCTGCCAGTCGGCAAGGTACTGACGGGGTTGAAAAGCCAGGTTTAAAGGACAGTAGAGCATTACGTCTGGATGTCTTTTATTTTGATGATGCGACCGGAAAAAGCTATTGGGACGGGGCAGCTGGGAGTATGGATCATCCGGCAGAGCTTGGTGAATCCCTGGCAGGGAGAATCAAAGAGAGGATCCTGTGACAGACTGGTTTTGCAAGGAAGGCTGTTTTGCAAGGAATGGAGGCTGTGCAATGTGTAGTTGCCCTGAAGGAGTTCCTGCTTTTTTATGAACGACTACTCTGATATAGTATTTTCGTAACTATTCAGGACTGTACTTCGCACTTGCTGCGAGGTATGTATGAAAACTTATAGGATTTTCTTTTGAAAAAAGTTTTTTGTTGACAATGATAGAATCTGGAGATGAAAAAAGATGACAACCGTATATTTTGTGCGGCATGCCGAGCCGAATTACGAAAATCATAATGATATGGAAAGGGAGCAGCAGAAATTTTGCGGCAAGGTCACATTAGTGGGCGCGGGTCCGTCGGATCCAGGGCTATTCACGTTAAAGGGAAAGCAGGCTCTTGAGTCTGCGGATGCTGTGGTGTACGACGCGTTGGTCGGGCAGGGGATTCTGAATATGATCCCGGATACGGCAGAGGCGATCAACGTCGGCAAGCGTGCGAGCCACCACACGCTGCCGCAGGAGCAGATCAGCAGGCTGCTTGTACAGAAAGCAAAAGAGGGAAAAAACGTGGTGCGCCTCAAGGGCGGCGATCCTTTCCTCTTTGGCCGTGGCGGCGAGGAGATCGAAGAACTGGTTCAGGCAGGGGTATCGTTTGAAGTGGTGCCCGGGGTAACGTCCGCGCTGGCGGTTCCTGCTTATCAGGGAATCCCCGTGACGCACCGGGATTTCTGCTCTTCGGTGCATATCATTACGGGGCATAAACGGGCTGCGGCAGGAGGTGCCCAAAGTGTTTTAAATATTGATTTTGAAGCGCTGGTGCGCACGAAGGGGACGCTTGTTTTTCTGATGGGCGTGAGTGCGCTGGGCGATATCTGCTGCGGACTTCTTGCGGCCGGCATGGATGCGAATACTCCCGCCGCCCTTCTGATGCAGGGAACGACCGCTCATCAGCGGCGCATTCTGGCGACCGTGGTGACCTTGGAGGAGGAAGTCAGACGCCAGGGCGCTACTACACCGGCGATTATCGTGGTCGGAGAGGTTTGCGCTCTTTCAGAAGAGTTTTCGTGGATGAATCAGAAGCCTCTTAGCGGGGTAAAGGTGCTGCTGACCCGCCCGAAGGAGCTGATCAGCGAAACAGCGGCAAAGCTGCGGGCAAAAGGGGCGGAGGTGCTGGAAATTCCGGCGATCCGCACGGAGCGGATTTTGAATAACGAACGCCTGGCACAGGCGCTTGAAAGACTGGATTTTTATCAGTGGATTGTGTTTACGAGCCCGACCGGGGTGCGGGTGTTCTTTGAAGAAATGGCGGAACGCGGGATCGACTGCCGGGCTTTTGGCTCTGTTAAGTTCGCGGTGATTGGAAATGGGACGAAAAAGTCTCTCGCGGAGCATGGATTTTATGCGGACTTGATGCCGGAGGTTTATGACGCAGCACATTTAGGAAGGGCACTTCGCGACAGGCTGCGTTCTCAGGATGATGGGAGGGGGCATTCTCAGCAGTGCCCATCCAACGCGAAGCATTTTCAGAATGATGGGCACGACCTGCCGCCGCATATTCTCATCCCGCGCGCGGCGGTCGGCTCACCGGAATTAATTGCGGAACTGGGAGATGGATTTCTCGTAGACGATATCCCGACTTATGAGACACGGTATGAATCCAGCCGGTTTGTAGATCTGTCAAAAGAGCTTGCTGGCGGAGAAATCGATTACGTGATGTTTACCAGTGCCTCCACCGTTCGCGGATTCGCTGCGGCAGTGGAAGAAACATCCTTGCCCATGAAATCCAGTTCCTCGAAGGAGGAGGCTTCCGAAATAGACTATACAAAAGTACAGGCCATCTGTATTGGAAAGCAGACCGAGGCCGCAGCAGCCGCGCTTGGTATGAAGACCTGGACAGCCGCGGAAGCTTCCATTGACAGTCTGGTAGAATGCCTTTGCGAGGTAAGGCAGGGGATTCGATGAAAGATGGCTTTTTATCAGGATGTGTTTCGGATTTTTTTGTATGTTTGCGGATGCCTTGTCCATGAAAAGGACGATTATACAGGAGATTCAGAAGGATAATTTTCTTGACTTCATTTGTGCAGACCGATACAATATAAAAAACAAGGATGAGGAGGCAATTAGCTATGCTGGAATTTAAGTATGATACACAATTATTAATCGAGGGAGAGGACTTGGATGAAGACGCGATCAGCGAATATTTCACAGAAAATTTCAAAGGCGACTGTCTGCTGGCAGTTGGCGATGAGGAGCTGATTAAGATTCATTTCCATACGAACGAGCCGTGGAAGGTGTTGGAGTATTGCGCGTCATTGGGCGAAATCTACGATATTGTGGTGGAAGATATGGACCGCCAGTCACGCGGATTGAAAGGTTAATGTTGGCTGTCCCTGCCTTAAAAGCAGTACAGGATATGATGATGTTGAACTGTATTATGAGAAGAAAACCGCTCTCAGTTTCACTATGATCGGTTTTAATTGAGCGCCCACTCGATGTTTAGAGTCTAATAATTTAACTTATCGGAAGGGCGCTGGACATCCAGTGGATGTCCGTTTAGCGCCGACCGAAGCGGAGCGTAGAAGCGCGCTTGCGGGTTTTCACCCGATAAGTTAGCGACAGAATCGCCAGATTCTGGAGCATTATGAGAAGCGGTTTTCTTCTCATAATTGCAGATATATAGTTGGTATGAAAAAATGCAGGAGTGATGAAAATGGATATGACAATCCGCCCGAGGCGGCTGCGCGGAAATGAAATTCTGCGCAAGATGGTACGTGAGACACGCGTGGATGCGTCGTCTTTGATTTATCCGATTTTTGTAAAGGAAGGAACCGGCATCCGGGAAGAGATTCCGACCATGCCGGGTCAGTATCGCTACAGTGTGGACCGGATGGGAGAAAAGCTGCAGTCACTGCTTGACGCAGGGGTTAAGAGTGTCATGTTTTTTGGCATCCCGGATCATAAGGATGAGGTCGGCAGCGGCGCGTACGCCAAAGATGGCATTGTGCAGAAGGCTCTTCGGCAGGCCAAACGAGACTTTCCGGGAATGTATCTGATTACGGATGTTTGCATGTGTGAGTATACCTCGCATGGACATTGCGGTGTGCTTTGCGGAGACGGGTATGTGGAAACGCCCCCTCCCTATCGGTCGGCGGATATCCCGCCCGCAGGGCGAGGATGCCACCCGGCGAGGGCAGGTCGTGCCCATCAATTAGAAAACGCTTCGCGTTGGATGGGCACTGTGGATAACGACCGGACACTGGAGCTGCTGGCAAAGACGGCAGTTTCGCATGCCCAGGCGGGAGCGGATATGGTGGCCCCGTCGGATATGATGGACGGCCGGGTGGCCGCGATTCGCGCGGCTTTAGATGAGGCTGGGTATCTGAACGTACCGATCATGTCGTACGCGGTGAAATATGCGTCTGCTTTTTATGGACCGTTCCGCGATGCGGCCGGGAGCGCACCGGCATTTGGCGACCGCAAAAGCTATCAGATGGACTACCACAACAGCCGTGAGGGAATTAAGGAAGCCTTGCTTGATGTGGAGGAAGGCGCGGACATCATTATGGTAAAACCGGCCATGTCTTACCTGGATATGGTTGCGAAAATAAAAGAAGTGACGGATGTGCCGGTCGCTTCTTACAGTGTGAGCGGTGAATACGCAATGATCAAAGCAGGCGCGCAGCTTGGCTATATTGATGAGGAAAAAATCATTTGTGAGACGGCCATCTCCGCATTCCGCGCGGGTTGTGACATCTATCTGACTTATTTCGCGGAGGAAATTGCAAAGTATATTCGTGAGGGGAAAATCGGCTGATTTTCCTGACGCTGCTCTGATAAGAGCGAAGAGTAGACTGTAGCAGCAGTTTTGTACTGATAAAATTGCCTGCTATAAAGAGAAGAAAAGAGAAAAGGTATATTTATGACAAAATCAGAAGAACTTTTTGTACGTGCCTGCAAGGTGATCCCGGGCGGGGTGAACAGCCCGGTACGGGCGTTTGGCTCAGTGGGACAGACGCCGCGGATGATTGCGTCCGCGCATGGCGCTTATATGACAGATGAGGATGGCAACCGTTATCTCGACTTCGTCGGCTCCTGGGGGCCGATGATTCTGGGACATGATGAACCAGAGGTGCGCGAGGCTGTGATCAGGGCCTGCGCCGACGGACTGAGCTTTGGCGCAGCAACGAAACGGGAGGTCGAGATGGCGGAGTTAATCTGCGGCTCGATCCCGAATGTGGATATGGTGCGCATGGTCAATTCCGGCACGGAGGCAGTGATGAGCGCGATCCGCGCGGCGCGCGGCTATACCGGGCGGGACAAGATTGTAAAGTTTATGGGATGCTATCATGGACACTCTGACGCTCTCCTGGTGCAGGCGGGCTCCGGCGTGATGACGGCGGGGATTCCAGACAGCGCGGGAGTGCCGCAGGGCTGTACGAAGGACACGCTTTCTGCTATTTATAACGATCTGGCGAGTGTGGAGCGGCTGTTTGAAGAATTCCCGGATGAAATTGCCGCGGTTATTGTAGAACCGGTCGGAGCAAATATGGGAGTCGTTCCGCCATATTCCGGCAAAACCGGGGATGGATGTGCAAGAGCAGATTCGCTGGATCGAGCTGCTGCAGAGGATTTTGCAGAGCCTGTATCGCCGGGATCGAATGAGAATGGCAATACCCTGGAGACTGAGAGACCTGGATTCCTGGAGGGCCTGCGCAGTCTCTGCACAAAATATGGCGCGGTGCTGATTTTCGATGAAGTTATTACCGGTTTTCGCCTCGGCTTTACCGGTGCGCAGGGCTATTTTGGCGTGGACGCGGATCTGGTGACCTACGGCAAGATCATTGGCGCGGGCATGCCGGTCGGCGCTTATGGAGGAAAGCGTGAGATCATGGAGCGCGTCGCCCCGGTCGGACCGGTCTATCAGGCAGGTACCTTAAGCGGAAACCCGGTGGCCATGGCGGCTGGTCTGGCGCAGCTGACCATTCTCAAGGAGCATCCGGAAATCTATGATGAACTGAACAAAAAGGGGCAGTGGTTCTATGGCTCATTAAAGCAGATTGCAGAAGAAACCAAAGCAGCTGTGCAGGTTAATTCCTGTGGCTCGCTAGGCTGTATGTTTTTCACACCGGAACCAGTGGTGGACTATGCTTCTGCAAAGACATCCGATACGGCTCAATACGCAGAGTATTTCCGCCATATGCTGTCAAATCATATTTATATTGCTCCATCACAGTTTGAGGCAATGTTCCTTTCTGTGGCCCATACGAGAGAAGAGCTGGCGGACGTGTTGGAACTGGTGAGAAAATTTTTAAATAAGGAATCTTTTATGCAATAAATAGTGTCGGAAAGGGGAAAGTCGTGATGGGATATTATCTGAATAGCATAGAACCGATCGAAAATTTCAGAATTGCCGCTCAGTCAGAATATTTTGTGGATAAGAGCATGCTTCTGGAAGAACTGTTCCCTTTTTTTAACCAGACTGATCGGGATATCTGCATTACCAGACCACGCAGATTTGGCAAGACCATGATGGCTCATATGATTGCATCTTTTTTCTCAAAGGCTTTGGATACCTCCGATATTTTTAAGCGGCTTCTCATTGCGGAAACTTCTGGATATTGCGAATATCTGAATCAGTATAATGTGGTTTTTATTGATTTCAGCAAAATGCCCAGGAATTGTAAATCCTATGCGCAGTATATCGAAAGAATCGAAAAGCGTCTGATCAAGGATCTGATGAAGGCATATCCGAACGCAGATATTGATCCGGATGGAGCGGTATGGGATGCTTTTTCTGAAGTTTTTAATGAGTATAGCGGAGAAAAGTTTGTATTCGTAATCGATGAGTGGGACTGTGTTTTTCACAAGGATTTTCTGAGAAAAAATGAGCAAAAGGAATTCATCGAATTTCTTGCCGGACTGATTAAAAACCAGGCATATGTTGCCATGACCTACATGACCGGAATTTTGCCCATAGCGAAATACTCCAGTGGTTCAACGATTAACAACTTTCTGGAATATACGATTGTTACGCAGTCAAAATTCAGCGAATACTTCGGATTTACCGATCAGGAAGTGGACAGATTGTTTGGCAGATATCTGCAGAAAGTGGAAGACCCTCTTATTACCAGGGAAGAACTGAAAAAATGGTATGATGGATATCATACATTGAACGGAGTGAAATTATATAATCCGAGATCGGTTGTTTACGCTCTTACGAATAATCGGATTGCAAGCTACTGGACTGGTTCAGGTCCTTATTCTGAGGTGAAAAAATATATTGTAAATGATGTCGCCGGGATGAAAACGGATGTAGCACTTATGGTGGAAGGAGAAGCGGTACCGGCAAATGTGGAGGAGTACGCGGCTACCTCTATGGAACTGCAGACAAAAAATGAAATTTTTTCTGCCATGCTTGTATACGGATTCCTGAATTATGAAAATGGCTGCGTAAGTATTCCGAACAGAGAATTGATGGAGGAATTTAAAAATACGATAGCTAAAGAATCTTCCTATGATTATCTGCGCAATTTTGAGAAAGAATCGGAACGGATCCTGGAAAGAACATTGGCAATGGATGCCGACGCTGTGGCTGAAGCGCTTGGCTATATTCATGATACGGAATCACCACATAAGATTTATCTCGATGAAACAGAATTGTCTTCTACGGTGAAGCTTGCTTATCTCTCTGCGAGAAACCAGTACCGGATTGAACAGGAAGATCAGGCAGGAAAGGGATATGTGGATTTTATTTTTTATCCCCGAAATGGAAAAGATGATGGATTGATTCTGGAATTGAAAGTGGACAGGACACCAGAGGCAGCGATTAAACAGATCCGTGATAAAGACTATGCACTTCGATTTCGAGGCAAAATGGGTGAAAAACCGCTGACAACGGGCAGAATTCTGGCCGTAGGCATCAGTTGCCAGAAGGGTTCCCAAAAGCACAGATGTAAAATTGAGGTTTTAGAATAAATGGCAGGGAAGGAAAAGCTTTCTTCGTTTCACTTAATTACAGGCGGAAGCGGCAGTGGAAAATCCGCGTATGCGGAGAGCCTGGTCACTGCGATTTCCTCCAGGCGGATTTATATCGCGACGATGATTCCCTACGGCGAGGATGGAAAACGCAGGGTGGAGCGCCACCGGAACCTTCGCAGGGAAAAGAATTTCGAAACAGTCGAATGCTATATAGGACTGGAACGGCTGGATTTGCAGCCGGTTATTCAGAAAATGAGACCAGAACAGCAGGATTCGGCCCCTTCTATTTGGAAAACAGTCCCGGACTTGTCCGCGTGTGAATCAGAAGCTTTAAACAGAGAAAAGGATTCTCCAGAAATTGTTGTCTTACTGGAATGTATGTCTAACCTGGTGGCGAATGAAATGTTTGAGCCGGACGGAGCCGGGAAAGATACCGTTGCGGCGGTTCTGCACGGCATAGAAGCGCTGCGCCGGCAGGTGCGCCATCTGGTGGTCGTGACGAATGAGGTGTTCTCAGACGGCATGACATATGACGCGGAGACCATGCGCTATCTATCTTATCTGGGGGCGGTAAACCAGGAGATGGCGGCGCAGGCGGATGCGGTGACCGAGGTAGTGTACGGGATTCCAGTGCAGGTGAAATGACGGATATTGGTGCTTATGGATCTTCGGCTCAGGTTGTTTCTGAATTATGGCAAAATCAGTTCGTTTGGGATGCTGTTTTTGAAAGAATATGAAGGAAATGAGAGCAGGAATTTCTATAATTATGGCAGAGTAATATTTTGAGCAGGGGAGGACAGTCGGTGTGCGAAGGATCAAACAATGCTGGAGCAGTTTAAATATCGCGTTTTCCATGTATTCGAAGCTCCCGGCAGCGCAGTGTGAATGGTCGGAGGAAACCATGAAATATGTCATGTGCTTCTTTCCATGGATCGGAGTGATTATCGGTCTGCTCTGCTTCGGATGGGAGGCGCTTGCTTCGTATCTGGGAGTCCGGGATGCGCTTCGCAATGGAATTTTGATCGTGATTCCGGTCGCAGTGACGGGCGGTATTCATCTGGATGGCTTTCTGGATACCTCCGACGCCATGAGCTCCTGGAGACCGATGGAAAAGCGGCTGGAGATCCTGAAGGATTCTCATGCGGGCGCCTTTGCCATTATTTGCGGGATTGTCTATTTTTTCTTGCTGTACGGGGTGCTGGACTCTGTGCGCGGGGAGATGGCTGCGGTGTATGCCTGCTGCTTTGTGGTATCCCGCTCGCTGAGTGCATTTTCGGTTGTCACCTTTCCGAAAGCTTCGGCAAAGGGGACGGTCGCCGGGTTTTCAAAAAACGCGCAGACGAGGGTGATTCAGGCGACATCGGTCGGTTATCTGTTGATCGCAGCGATTGTCATGTTTGTTTTGCAGCCCGTTTATGCGGCGGCGGCTCTTGTTGGAGCGGCAGCTTCTTTTGCCTGGTACTATCACCGGGCGATGAAATATTTCGGAGGAATTAACGGAGATCTTGCCGGGTATTTTCTCACAGTCTGTGAGCTGGCGATGCCGTTTGCGATGGTGGTGGTTTCCTGTTTTCTGTAACGGTGCAGGGAAAAACGCTTTACAATTCCACACAGGGACAGGTAAAATGCTTTACAGATTTATAATTGGAACAGAAAAATGAACAGTTTTTCCGGGTATGGTGTCCGCAGAGAACTGGACGATGTATCATATAGATCAGATAACAGAAAAAGCTAATAGAAGAGGAGGAAGGCTATGATTATCTACGTAAACGCAAAAGCAGCCCATGATGGCAATGGAACGAAGACGATGCCGTTCAAACATATCAATGATGCGGCGAAGATCGCGCAGCCGGGAGATGAGGTTTCCGTAGCCCCTGGCATTTACCGGGAGTACGTGAATCCGCTCAACGCGGGCCGCGAGGACGCCCGGATCACCTACCGCAGCGAGGAGCCGCTCGGAGCGGTGATTACCGGCGCGGAGGTGCTGACCGGCTGGAGTCTGTACGAAGGAACGGTCTGGACGGCGCGGGTGAAAAACAGCGTCTTTGGCGCGTACAATCCCTATACCACACCGGTGTACGGCGACTGGTATTTTGCGAAAGCGGACAAGCATACCGGCTGTGTTTATCTGAACGATAAGGCTCTGTACGAGGCAGCCTCGCTTGACGAGTGTATACGCGGTGAGGTGTACGAGTGCAGCTGGGTGCCGGAGGAGTCGGTTTACAAATGGTATACCGAGCAGGATGAAACGGCCGACGAGACGATTTTCTACGCGAATTTCCAGGGGAAGAACCCTAATAAAGAGAATATCGAAATCAATGTCCGCCGGGAGTGCTTTTTCCCGTCAAAGACAGGCGTTAGCTATATCACGGTCAGCGGATTCAAGATCAATAAGGCCGCGACGACCTGGGCGCCGCCGGCGGCGTTTCAGGACGGCATGATCGGACCGCACTGGAGCAAGGGCTGGATTATTGAGGATTGCGAGATTTCCGACAGTAAGTGCGCGGGAATTTCCCTGGGAAAATACCTGGATCCGGAGAACGAGCACTATTTTACCTATAAACAGGTCAAAAGCCCGACACAGATGGAGCGGGACGCGGTCTGCCGCGGGCAGTATCACGGCTGGCTGAAGGAGCGCGTCGGCAGCCACATCATCCGCCGCAACAACATCCATCACTGCGAGCAGGGCGGAATCATCGGCCGTATGGGCGGTGTGTTCAGCATCATTGAGGACAACCACATCCATCATATCAATAACATGATGGAGCAGGGAGGCGCGGAAATTTCCGGCATCAAGATGCACGCCGCGATCGATGTCATCATGCGCCGTAACCATATCCATCACTGCACCATGGGGATCTGGTGCGACTGGGAGGCACAGGGCGTGCGCATCACGCAGAATCTGCTGCACGACAACCAGATGCCGCCGTTTGCGAAAAATCTGAAGGGCAGTATGATGTCCCAGGACCTTTTTGTGGAAGTGAGCCATGGCCCGACACTGATTGATAACAATATCCTGCTCTCGGATGTCTCCATGCGCTTCGCGACACAGGGCGTCGCCATGGTGCACAATCTGATCTGCGGCGCGCTCACCTGCGTAGGAGACGGCACTGGCTGGCGCTATACGCCGTATCATATTCCGCATCGCACAGAGGTCATGGGCTTTATGACGATTCTTCACGGGGACGACCGCTTCTACAACAACATTTTCGTGCAGAAATGGCCGTCAGAGGATGTGATCACTCCGCATGATTCGGACGACGGATTTGACAGCGAAAACCGCGCAGTCGGCACCTGGATGTTTGACGAGTATCCGGCCTATGATGAGTGGATCGCGCAGTTCGATTTTACAAAGCCAGCTGATATGAAAAAATGTGAGCCGGCACATTTCGGGCACCTGCCGGTGTGGTCCGGGGGCAACGTGTACCTCGGCGGCGCGAAAGCGGGCAGGCATGAGAAGGACGGGCTGACCGTCGCAAACGGACGCGGGGATATCCGGGCAGAGCTTGTGGAGAAAGATGGAAAGCTTTATTTGGATACGAACATCTACGAAATGCTGGAAGGATTTACGAGCCGGATGATCAACACGGAAATCCTCGGTAAAGCCTTTGAGCCGGAGCAGAAATACGAAAATCCGGACGGAACTCCGATTACCTTCGATGCGGACTATCTTGGAGAACACCGGGGACTTGCGGTGCTGCCGGGACCGTTCGCGAGCGCGGAAGACGCGAAGAAGGCTCTTTACAGTGCAAAGGAGATGCCGTGACTGAGATAAAAAAGAGCACTGAAAGATTTGTATGATCGTACCTATTCAGGACAGTACCTCGCACTTGCTGCGAGGTACGTATGAAAAATTATAGTATGATTTTTTATTCTGTCAGAGAATGAGTTTGAAAGCCTGAAACAGTTGTACGGGAAAATTCTAGAAAAGGGTCAGGCAGACATACCCGGCACAGGGAACTTTGCCTGACCAGTAAGGAGTAAGAAACAAAATGCCGGAGTTGCCAGAAGTAGAAACTGTAAGAAGGGTACTTGAGCCTCAGATCAGAGGACTCGTTATCAAAAATGCGATAGTGAACCGTCCGGAAGTGGTGGCATATCCGGATGCGGACACTTTTATTGCAGCCCTGCGAAATCAGGTGGTGGCAGGAATAGACCGCAGGGGAAAATTTCTGATCATCCTTTTAGAAAGCGGAGATGGTGTGATTGTTCATTTCAGAATGACAGGATGCCTTTTATTCACACCTCCAGCTTTTGCTATGGAAAAGCATACCCATATTATTTTGCAGATGGAAAACGAGTGGCAGCTGCGTTTCGTGGATACCAGAAGATTTGGGAGATTCTGGTATTTGAAAGCCGATGAAAGGAAGAAGGAGTCGGGCGAGAATACGGTGACTGGCATCGGGAACCTGGGAAAAGAACCATTTGACAGCGATTTCAACAGCCGTTATCTCATTGACAGGCTGGAAAAGCGGAGAAAACCGATTAAGGAATGCCTGCTTGATCAAAAAGTAATTGCCGGAATCGGAAACATCTATTCGGACGAAATCCTGTTCGCGTCAGGAATTGATCCCCGAAAACCGGCAAATGAGCTGACTGACGAGGAGTGGAACTCTCTTGCATGTGAAATTCCGGAGCAGCTGACATACTTTATAGAAAAGAATGTCATTTCTCCGGAAGAGTATCTTGCTGGAAAAGGAAAGGATTATCGGAATACTCCATACCTGCGTGTCTATGGCAGGGCAGGAAAACCATGCACGAAGTGCGGAGAAACATTGTGCAAATGTGTAATTGGAGGACGAAGCAGCGTATATTGCCCGAACTGCCAGAAAGGCAGAGAACGCTGAAACGCAGGAATGCTTTATGAATACTTTATGAGAAGAAGGAGAGCGGGTTCCAGTACAGAACCTGTTCTCCTTCCGTTTGATTTTCGTAAAGCTTTTTTTATATCACCTGGAAGAGGTAAAATTTTAAATAGTCTGTCTCCGGTACGTTCCAGAGGATCGGGTGATCCGGCGCCTGCTGTCTGGCCTCGATCTGCCGCAGCTGTACCCCGGCGTCGGCAGCCGCGGAATGCAGTATTTTGATAAACAGCTCGTCAGGCATGAAATGGGAGCAGGAGCAGGTGGCCAGATAACCGCCTCTCGGCAGGATTTTCATCGCGCGGAGATTGATTTCCTTATAGCCCTTCTTCGCGCTGTCCACCGTGCGACGGCTTTTAGTAAAGGCCGGCGGATCCAGGATAATAAAATCGTATTTTTCCTCATGGCTGTGCTCCAGCTGCGGGAGAAGGTCAAACACGTTGGCGACGCGGAAGGTCATGCGGTCAGCAAGTCCGTTGCGCTCGGCGTTGCGGCGTACCATATCGATCGCCGTCTGGGAAATATCGACCGCGCAGACAGAAGCCGCTCCGCCCTTTGCCGCGTTCAGCGCAAAGGAGCCGGTGTGGGTGAAGCAGTCCAGCACATGTTTCCCCGCGGCCAGACGGGCGACCGCCTGACGGTTGTATTTCTGATCAAGAAAGAAACCGGTTTTCTGACCGTTTTCCACATCTACCTGATAAATAATGCCGTTCTCCGTGATCTCAGTGAGACAGGAATCCATCTGTATGGAAGATTTTACGCCTCCCTCTGCGGAATCCAGCGGATACCACCCCTTATATTGTCCTAATCCTTCCAGCTCTCGTATGGACACATCATTTCGCTCGTAGATTCCCCGTATATTCTGCCCGTCTTCTGTCAATATCTGAACCAACAATGGGAAAATGACCGGCTTTAGCAGATCCATTCCATAAGAAAGTGTCTGAGCCACCAGAATATCATGAAAGCGGTCAACCGTAAGTCCCGGAAACTGATCAGCCTCTCCGAAAATAATCCGGCAGCAGTCGATGTCTGCGCCCATGACCGTTTTTCGGTATTCCCAGGCATAACGGATTCTTCTTGCCCAGAAGGCCGCGTCAAATTTATCATTTGCATTGCGCGAAATCAGGCGGACACGGATTTTGGAGTGCTCGCTGTAAAAACCAGTTCCCAGGTATTTGCCGGTTTTCTGTGAAATCTGCTGTGCTGTTGTCTCTGGCTTTTCTGAAAAAGAAGTGCGATCAGAAGGCGCGGATACGACGTCTACGAGACAACCGTTTGTCAGAACCCCGATCGTCTGACGGATCTCTGCGTCATAGACCCAGGGATGTCCATTAAGGATGGAACGTTCCGCTTTTTTACTGACGGTGAGAATCGGGTAAGGTCGTTGCTGTTTCATGCTGCTGCCTGCTTTCTATAAAATTCTGTGAATAGCTGTACTATATCATATGTCCGTACTCGCACAGCGAGTATGGATGTAGGCCGCGCCAATCGCGCAGCGATTTTCAAATGCGCGGCTTTCATTGTATCATAGACATGTTTTTGTTGCAAGAAAAATGAATCTTATCGTTTGCCGTGATAAGTGATATTTCCCATACTTGTGTCTGGTGCAGGGAATCTGAATATTCTTGATTCGTCGGGAAGGGCGGATGCATGAGACTTTACTCAGACTTAAAAATGGAAATACAATATGACACCAATTGTTAAATGAATATAAAAAAATATTATTTTAAGAAACATGTTGACAAATATATAGCTATCCTGTAGTATATATTTAAAAAATATAAGAAACAATGTTCGTTGCCTGGCAGAATCTGTGTTTGCCGTGGACGGATGCATATGATAGAGGAGAAACTGCATGAATAAAGAATTTACAACTCTGACAGAGGAAGAAAATCAGGAGAAAAAGGAAGACAGAAAGGAACTGCTGTATGTCCTGCAGGAATCTGCATCCGAAGATGATATGGTAATGGAAGCGGGACTTAAATATGCATCCAAGCGTCAGGGAGAGTTTACTTTGTCGGATTATTACACGTTGCCGGACGACCAGCGGGTTGAATTGATTGACGGTGTGATTTATGATATGGCCGCTCCGAATACGGCACATCAGGCCGCAGTTATAGAAATATCGTTTCAACTGGAATCCTATGTTCGTTCGAAGGAAGGGAGTTGTCTTGTATTCCCTTCTCCAGTGGATGTGCAGCTTGACTGTGATGAGCGGACGATGGTTCAGCCGGATGTGCTGGTTGTCTGTGACAGAGATAAGGTGATAAGGCGCTGCGTGTACGGAGCTCCGGATATGGTGGTCGAAATAATATCACCTTCAAGTGAGCGAAAAGATCGCTCAATCAAGCTTGCGAAATATATGAATGCGGGTGTCCGGGAATATTGGATAGTGGATCTGAGGCAGGAAAAGGTGATTGTCTACGATATTGAGCATGACTGCCGCATCACGATCTACGGGATGGACAAGACAATACCGGTTCAGATTTTTGGCGGAGACTGTAAGGTTTCCTTTGAAAGGATTATTGAGCTGGTTCGCTCAATCCTGAATTCTCCAGGGCCGGATGAATCATGAAATTTTATCTATTCAGAAAAAAACGCTTGCTTACCAAAAATGGTTATGCTATACTATGCGAGTTGAAAACCAGACACGTGTGTTGATTCCGGGGATGGTGCCGGTCTGGTTCCCCCGGGAGACGATGCATGCGGAAGAATCTAACCAAAAGGAGAAAAGACATGAGCGTAATTTCAATGAAACAGTTACTGGAAGCTGGTGTTCACTTTGGTCATCAGACCAGAAGATGGAACCCGAAGATGGCGGAGTACATCTACACCGAGAGAAACGGCATCTACATCATCGACCTGCAGAAGTCGGTGGTAAAAGTAGATGAGGCATGCAGAGCAGTTGCGGATATCGCAGCAAACGGCGGCACGATCCTTTTTGTCGGCACCAAGAAGCAGGCACAGGACGCAGTTCAGACCGAGGCCGAGAGATGCGGCATGTTCTATGTAAACGAGAGATGGCTCGGCGGCATGCTGACAAACTTCAAGACCATCCAGTCCAGAATCAAATATCTCAAGGATCTTGAGAGACAGCAGGAGGACGGTACCTTTGATGTACTGCCTAAGAAGGAAGTCATTGCTCTCAAAAAGAAAATTGAGAAGCTGGAGAAGAACCTTGGCGGTATCAAGGAAATGAAGAGACTCCCGGATGCGATTTTTGTAGTCGATCCGAAGAAGGAGCACATCTGTGTACAGGAAGCGCATACGCTTGGCATTCCGCTGATCGGCATCTGCGATACAAACTGCGATCCGGAAGAGCTGGATTATGTGATCCCGGGCAATGACGACGCGATCCGCGCGGTGAAGCTGATTGTCTCCAAGATGGCAGACGCTGTGATTGAAGCAAAGCAGGGCGCTGAGGAGATGGTTCCGGAGGTAGCTGAGGAAGCTTACGAGGAAGCTCCGGTAGAGGCATTCTGATTCAGATCTCATACGATTTGCTTACAATGATTTCATACGCCTCGTAACTGATAATATACAAAACAGCTGCGGGGCGACAGTAAAGTTTGGAGGACATGAAAATGGCTGTAACAGCAGGAATGGTAAAAGAGTTAAGAGAAATGACCGGCGCCGGTATGATGGACTGCAAGAAGGCTCTGACGGCGACCGAGGGCGATATGGACAAGGCAGTGGAATGGCTCAGAGAGAAAGGTCTTGCGACTGCACAGAAGAAGGCAGGCCGGATCGCGGCTGAGGGTATTGCGAAGGTTCTCGTATCTGAGGACGGCAAGAGCGCGGTAGCGGTAGAGGTTAATTCCGAGACCGACTTCGTGGCAAAGAATGAGAAGTTCCAGGATTATGTGACACAGGTAGCTGAGCAGGCAATGGAGACGCAGGCAGCAGACATTGATGCGTTCCTTGCAGAGCCGTGGAAGTTTGACACCTCCAAGACGGTAAAGGAAGCTCTGGCCGGCATGATCGCAGTCATCGGCGAGAATATGAACATCCGTCGTTTCGCACAGGTAAAAGAGGAAGCTGGCTTTGTAGCATCCTACACCCATATGGGCGGCAAGATCGGCGTACTTGTAGATGTTGAGACCGACGTAGTCAATGACGCGGTTAAAGAGATGGCGAAAAATGTTGCCATGCAGGTAGCTGCACTGAAGCCGCTCTACACCAGCGACAAGGAAGTAAGCGCAGATTATATCGAGCATGAGAAGGAAATTCTCCTCGCGCAGATCAAGAATGACCCGAAGGAATCCCAGAAGCCGGAGAAGGTGATTATGGGCATTATCCAGGGCCGTGTGAAGAAAGAGCTTAAGGAGATCTGCCTCCTGGATCAGATCTATGTAAAGGCTGAGGACGGCAAGCAGTCCGTAGGCGACTATGTGGCACAGGTAGCGAAAGCAAACGGCGCTGCAATCACCATTAAGAGCTTTGTTCGCTTCGAGACCGGCGAAGGCATCGAGAAGAAGCAGGAAGACTTCGCGGCAGAAGTGGCGGCACAGCTGGGCAATTAATTTCCGTGAAGCAACGAGCCAGGCAGGCGGAGTCAAAAGGGCGCTGGTTTGCATCAGTCAGGTATGAGACAGAGCCGGTTATGGCACGTTCATGATTTTGATTCAGATGGAGAAGCATCTATGATGGATACTTCTCCTTTTTTATGCACACAGCCACGTAAGGAGTTTTATGGCTTACGCCATACGCGGCCGGCGCGGGCGGATAGGGGAGAAGAACGTTCCCCTATCCGATTGCGCAGGGAACAAGTCTCCCTGCTCGATCTCCATTTTTTCACATATTTTATAGTATACATCTTTCACG
>JAJBVE010000117.1 GCA_020859995.1 Clostridiales bacterium | reverse complement strand
CTTGCGGTGCTTTCCATTTACGGCAGCAATGATGGTGTCCTGAGCATGGAAAAGGCCGAAGTTGGAAGAGAGTATTCGACAAATTACACGGAAGTGTGCATAGAGGGTGGCTGTCATGTATGGTTCGGTCTCTATGGAGAGCAGGCTGGGGATGGAATCGCTTCGATTTCCAGAGAGGAACAGTGGCAGCAGACCGTGGATGCGGTATTGACACTGGTTAGGTGAAAAACTTGATCGGGGAGAATTGACAGTTGGACGAGACTTTTGCTGCAACGTATATTGTGGCAGAAGTCTATTTTCATATATGTACTGCCGTAGAAAAAACGTGCATTTCTATAGATTTTCAATTGTGCTTTGTTTGTATCAATGATATACTGTATGTATTGAAGTGTTGATTATAATATGCAAAATATTTAACTGCAATATAGGAATATGTGGGAAAGAAAAGCTTTTACTGTATGAGTAGTTCTTCGAATATTGTGATTTGAAATGTTGAATATTGATATTCACGAAGAATGAGGACAGACTATGAAAATATTTGACAATATTTCTGAAATTGTACGCGATGACATGGCTACGACGATTACGAAGGGAAGCAAAGTATCCATCGCAGCAGCGTGTTTTTCGATGTATGCGTACAAGGAGCTTAAGAAACAGCTGGATGGAGTGAATGAATTTCGCTTCATCTTCACATCCCCGACCTTTACTACAGAAAAGGCTTCCAAGGAAAAACGGGAGTTCTATATTCCGCGGATGAATCGTGAGAATAGCCTTTATGGTACAGAATTTGAAATTAAACTGCGCAATGAAATGACACAGAAAGTCATTGCCAGGGAATGCGCGGACTGGATTCGCCGGAAAGCTACGTTCAAATCTAATATTACCGGAGAGAATATGGCAGGATTCATGACGGTTGACAATAAAGCCGAACAGGTGGCTTATATGCCGATGGCCGGATTTACTACAGTTGATATCGGCTGTGAACGCGGTAACAACAGCTATAACATGACGAACCGCATGGAGGCACCTTTCTCCACGCAGTATATGCAGCTGTTTGACACCATCTGGAACGACAGGGAAAAGATGCAGGATGTTACCGATGTGGTGATTGAGAACATTACTTCTGCCTACAATGAAAATTCTCCGGAGTTTATCTATTTTATGACGCTGTTCCATGTGTTCAGCGAATTTCTGGATGATGTGTCGGAGGATGTCCTGCCGAATGAAAGCACAGGCTTCAAGCAGAGCAAAATCTGGAATATGCTCTATGACTTCCAGAAGGATGCCGCACTTGCCATCATTAATAAACTGGAAAAATACAACGGCTGCATCCTTGCAGACAGCGTAGGTCTCGGTAAAACTTTCACTGCGCTGGCCGTGATAAAATATTATGAAAATCGAAATAAATCCGTTCTCGTGCTCTGTCCGAAAAAGCTGGCTGAGAACTGGAATACATATAAAGACAACTACGTAAACAATCCGATAGCGGCTGACCGCCTGAACTATGATGTGCTTTTCCATACGGATTTGTCCAGAAATGGCGGCACCTCAAATGGCCTCGATCTGGACAGGCTGAACTGGGGGAATTATGACCTTGTGGTCATTGATGAATCCCACAACTTCCGTAACGGTGCCGGTACCCATGCCAACACGACAGAAAACCGCTATGTGAAGCTGATGGACAAAGTCATCCGCGCCGGAGTAAAAACAAAGGTGCTGATGCTCTCCGCTACGCCAGTCAATAACCGATTTTACGATTTACGGAACCAGCTGGCAATCGCCTACGAAGGCGACGCGGCAAACATTGATGGAAAATTGAACACCAAGAAGCCCATTGACGAAATCTTCCGTCAGGCGCAGAAAGCGTTTAATGCATGGAGCAAGCTGGATCCAGAAGAACGCACGACTGACGCTCTGCTGCGTACTCTAGATTTTGATTTCTTCGAGGTTCTGGACAGCGTGACTATAGCCCGCTCCCGGAAACATATCGAGAAATATTATAATACTGCGGAGATTGGCAAGTTTCCGGAGCGCCGGAAGCCGATATCGCTTCGACCGAGCCTGACCAGCCTGAAACAGGCGATTAACTATAATGAAATATACGAACAGCTGATGCTGCTGTCGCTGTGTATTTATACACCTTCCAATTATATTTTCCCCAGCAAGATTGAGAAATATATGGACTTAACGCACAATAAAGGCGAAAATCTGACGCAACGCGGTCGTGAACAGGGTATTCGCAGACTCATGAGCATCAACCTGTTGAAGCGTCTGGAGAGTTCCGTTTACTCCTTCAATCTGACCCTGTCCCGTATCCGCGACCTGATTACGGGAACCATAGATGCCATTAACCGGTTTGAAAAATACGGTGAATCTGATTTGGATGTCTATGAAGCCAGTGAGAACGACTTTGATATGGACGATGGGAACACAGATTATTTTACGGTCGGCAAAAAGGTAAAAATCGACCTCGCGGATATGGATTATAAGACCTGGCGCACAGAACTGCAGCAGGATGCAGAGGTGCTGGAACTGCTCACTCTGATGGTGGATGATATCACGCCGGAATATGACACCAAGCTGCAGACACTGCTTGACCTGATTTCACAAAAGGTCGAGCATCCGATGAACGGCGATAACAAAAAGATTCTGATATTCTCCGCGTTTTCTGATACGGCAGAATATCTGTATAATAATGTAAGTGCTTTCGTGAAGGACAAGTACGGTCTGGACACTGCGCTGATTACGGGAACGGTCGATGGCAAGTCCACCATTAAAGGGCTGAAAGCCACGCTGAATAATGTCCTGACCTGCTTTTCTCCGATATCGAAAAGCAAAGATGTGCTGATGCCGAACAACAATTATAATATCGACATCCTGATTGCTACGGACTGTATTTCAGAGGGCCAGAACCTGCAGGACTGCGA
>JAJBVE010000033.1 GCA_020859995.1 Clostridiales bacterium | reverse complement strand
GTAAGCGATGAATAATCCGGCGTATATGAAATTTCTGTCACCAAGCAGGAAGCCGCTGTCATATCTGTAGCTTCCCCCTGTTCTCTGGTGTTTCTGTTTTTGTGTCCATCACCCCGGAACATCGTTCCTTTATGAAGTCGCTCCACGGCATCATCGCTTCCACGCCTGCGGGCTCATTTTTGTAGTCCGGCATGTACAACAGCAGTGTGTAGAGGTACTGATATATATTAAGGTGATTGGCTTTTGCCGTTTCTACAAGACTGTAGATTATGGCACTTGATTTTGCCCCATCCACGCTGTTGTGGAACAGGAAGTTCTTGCGGCCGGTCCCATAGGACTTTGCCTGGCGCTCGGCCCTGTTGTTGGAGATCTCACATCTTCCATCGAGCATATAGTTGCCCAGCAGATCCTTATGATTTACCGCATAGTTGATGGCTTTTTCCAACAGGCTCCCGCCTACTGGCTCCACCATCGCCAACCATGACCAGAAGCTGTCCCAGATGGGCGTTTCCAGTTCAAGCCGTTTTGCTTTCCGGTCATCTGCGGCCAGGTCTTTCAGCGTCCGCTCAACCTTGAACAGCTGGTTGCAGTAATGCACACCGATCTCAGCAGGAGTTTTCTGTTCCTCTTTTGCTTTATCGGGGCTGGCAGTTTCCTCCGGGATCTCCTCTGGAGAATTGACATCCAACAGCTTTATCTTCCTGCGCCGGGCAGCCGGAATGGCTTCATAGAAATAGCGGCGGCAATGGGCGAGGCAGCAGACCAGTGTGACATTATCAACCTTGTTATAGCCGGTATAGCCATCACATTCGAGCAGGCCTGAAAAACCTTCCAGGAAGTCCCTGGCGTAATCACCGTTCCTTCCAGGCTGATACTCAAACAGGATGATGGCCGGCCGGCCGTCGTTCCCGGTCAGGTAGATCCACATATAGGATTTACTCGATGCTGCCTTCTTATCTTCGTGCAGAACCTGGCATACAGTTTCGTCAGCGTGAAGGACTTCGCGCTCCAAAAGATGCACATGGAGCCGGTCATATACCGGCTGGAAATATTCCAATGCACATTTGATGCACCAGTTCGATGTGGTTTCCCTGGCAAGCGGCGCCCCCTTTTGCAGCCAGTCCATTTCCTGACGGTAAAAAGGCACGGCGTTTACAAACTTTTCGTACATCACGTATGCCACCATTGATGGGGATGCCGGGCTGTGCGGCAGCAAAGCGGTCGGCATCGGGGCTTTAACGATTGTTGTGTCGTCTTCTTCACGGCAGGCCGGGCAGACAAGGGTTTCCTGCATGTAGTGCACCCGCTCCACTATGGCAGGAGTGATCCGCAGTTCCTCACGTACATACTGCCAGCCAAGGGTTTCCATAGGAGTATCGCAGTCAGGACACAGCCGCTGGTCATCCGGGACTGGGCAGCGGACCTCGACCACAGGGAGCTTTTTGTAGAGATCCTCCCGCGTGGATTTCGGTTTTGATTTCACCCTTGTATGGTTACGGACGGCCACAGTCTCAGCGCCTTCCTCTGGCTCATCATCCGCTGATTTGCGCTTACGCGGTGTTCGCTCACTGGACACGCCGAAGATCCTGCGGCGCATTTCCTCAATGGTCTCATTAAGGTTCGCGACTGTGGAATTGAGGCTGTCTATGGTTGCATTGAGCCTTGCGACAGTTTCTTTTAACTCTGCGTTTTCAGCGTCCTTCTGCTCGATTGTCTTCAGCAGGAGCCCGATCATTGCTTCTGTGTGATCCGCCACGGCACCGTCCATCCCTTCCGTTTTCTGCTTCTTATTATAGTAGGAAAACGGAGTTTCCGCAAACCGCCGGGTGGCAGCAGCATGGCATTTTGACGGATTTTCAGATGGTGGATAACTCCGGAAAATGCCGGATTTCAGCCATTTTCCGGAAGGTTATGAACAGTCCGCGCAGTATGCCGGAGACTTATCCGGGGACAATATTTCCTGTCACCAGAAGTGTGTGGATAACCGGATTTCCAACGGGAAACAGAGGCAAAAAAAATTTTTGATTTTCTCTGTTTTGCACAAAAGCAGCTTAAAAATCCCGCTTTGGAGACGGGTGCAGCGCCCTGGGCTGATCAATGGAAAGCCCTTCCATAAGCCAGCGGTATTCCTGCCGCGTAATGCTGCGGGCTTCCGAACCGTTGCGCGGCCACTGGAACCGGCCGGAGTCCAGCCGCATATACAGCAGCACAAAACCGGTTTTATCATGATAAAGTGCTTTCAGCCGGTCGCTCCTTCTGCCGCAGAACAGATACAGCGTATTTGCATATGGATCCATCTGATATACATCCCGGATTATCGACATGAGGCCATTGATGGAGAGGCGCATATCTGTGCGCCCTGTAATAAGGCACAGTTTTGATACTCCGGAAAGATCGCCTAACATAAGTTCCGCAGTGCCAGGAATGTATTTGTGATCGTCTCCTGCACTGCCTGGTTGGTTACTTCTACAAGCACTCCATGGAAATCAATGCGGATGACTGTTTCTGCAGACATACCAGCAGGGTTCCCGGCGTTGGCAGGCTTTTCCCCGGAAAAGTCAAGGCAGAATATTTCCTGCTTCGTCGGCACAGCTGTTCCGCGTGTTTTCGGTGGAATAGAATATCCTTTCTGGCGAAGTTTTTTGGTGTGATAAGACAAAGCTTTTTGAGTTATTTCGTGCTGTACGCACCATGCACTGATTGTCATCCCGCTGGTTCTGCAGTCCCGGATCAGGGTGAACCATTCCTGATCGGAACGCTTGCAATATTTATGGCTCATTTGTTTGTGCTCCTTCCTATAGTGTTGGAGTAAGTGCACAGGGAGCCATAGAATTGAAAATGAAAGCAGCTCTGACTGTGAAATCCGAGAGGCGGAAGAATACTTCTCCAGTTGGAAAGATTATCTCATGGATTTCGAAAGCTGTAAAACCGCCGGCTTATTCATCGCTTAC
>JAJBVE010000098.1 GCA_020859995.1 Clostridiales bacterium | reverse complement strand
CCTTTTTAGCATCCTTGCTGCCCAGTATTTTTACTCCGGCCGTTCCAAATAAAACACCACCGACAAACAAACCTGCTTTACTCCATCCACTCATGATTCTGTCCTCCTGTCTCTCATCTGTTTGCAATCGTATGCTCGTGCGGGCATCCTTGTTGTTTTCAGTTATTTATTACTAACTGGAAATAAAATAGCATATAATGAACCATAATTCAACCCTTCATTTTTAATGAACGATTACGCACCAAATTAAACAATACTGGGTGACGACATATTACAAACATGATGGAGCAAATGCAGGGACAGCACATTCACCCCGAACTTGCTCCACATAAGGCCGAAAAGATTCTGCTTTTGAAGAAAATTGTCACGGTTCAAGAATCACAACGTCACAAAAAGATTCCTGCGACATAGTAGATAATGCAAGATAAGACCAGAGCGCTGCCGGTGAAAAACAGAGCCAGATGTGACAACCCGCCAGGTTAAAACTACCTTGGCAAGAAAGTTCTCGCCCACAGAAATATGCAATCTTCTCTGATCGGCGTAAAGACATCTATGACCTCTCCGCCTTCGATCACCTCGAAAGAGTGCGGTGTGTTTCCGGGAATCGCATAGCTGTCACCCGGATTAAATGAGCCAAACGGGTACGTACCAGTTCTTTTCGTCCACAGGCAGCAGATCGTTTGCCATACAAACCACACTTCCGATTCCAATCTCGACCTTCAGAGACTCCAACCCTCCGAAAGCCGGTTCCCTGGTAACGGGTTCCAATACCTTGAAGTTTTTAATCGCAGTCTTGCCCGGTGACGCCGATTTTTTAATCTCTATTGGAGAAAGCATACCATTTTGATATAGCAGCAGGTCGATTTCTTTCTGGTCTTTATCCCTGTAATAGAAAATAGGCGGCTCTTTTCCTGCGTTCAGATAACTCTTATAAATTTCTGAAAAAACATAGCTCTCAAAGAATGCCCCCGACATGGCGCCTCTTTCCAGTGCTTCGGGATTGCCCCATTTTAAAAGGTACGCTGCCAGACCGGTGTCCAGGAAATGAATCAATGGCATCTTTACCACCCGTTTTAGTGCATTGTTGTGATAAGGCTGTACAAGCGCAATGATATGAGACGACGCCAAAATAGAGAGCCATTTTTTTGCCGTTGGAGCTGAAACGCCTGCGGCACTCGCCAGTTCCTCATAGACAACAGGTTTTGATGTCTGTGCAGCAACAATCGTCATAAAATTGTAAAATTGCATTTCATCAGCGACCTGTGCCAGATCCCGAATATCCCTTTGCAGATAGGTGTCAACATAGGAGCGATAATAAGTCTCCCAATCCACATTTTCATCTGCATAGAGTTCCGGCATGGAACCTTTGAATATCCTGCGGTAAATCTCATTCAAATCTCTTTTTCTTTTTACGGGCAAACGCTCCATCAAATACCCGGCTTCCGTTTGGAAAGGCTCGCTCGGTTCATGGTAGATCTCCGCATCGGATAATCCCAGCAGGTTCACGATTCCAACCCGTCCAGCCAAACTTTCGCTGACATTTTTCATAAGGCGGAAAACCTGCGAGCCTGTGATCCAGAAATCACCTTTTTCCCTGGAACGGTCAACAGTCATTTTGATGTAGGGCAACAGTTCTGTTGCATACTGAATCTCATCAATCAGTACCGGTGGGGAATACCTCTGCAAAAACAGGGCAGGATCGTATTTTGCCAGGTAGCGGACATCAGGATCATCCAGAGTCACATATTTACGCTCGATGCCTTCGCTTTTCTGTGCCTCTGCCATTCTTTGCAATAAGGTCGTTTTTCCAACCTGTCTGGGGCCAGTTACCAGCAGCACCGGAAACATTTTGGACACCCGTGCAATCGTATCTTCCACAGCTCGTTTGATATATGCCATGACAATCTCTCCCTTCGGTTATAGTATAGTCAATTTCATTCAGAATATTCGTCTAAACCAAATTGCAATTTTATTATAGCCAGAACTATGCAAGATGTCAATGACGTATCCGTCTAAACCAAATTGTTATTTTTGTTTAGCCGAAACTTTTCCCACGATTCGAGTAATTATTCTAACCAATCTAACCACCATTGTTCTTTCACTAATTTCATCCCGCATTTAAGATACTTATTCTTTTTTAATTCTGTATACTGCCCTCTATCTCTGCAAGCGGATTCTTTCACCTGTCAATATGCCACAGCAATTTTCCACCTCGCTGACCCATTTCTGCGGATAGCAGACCAGCAATTCTTCATGCTGCAAGTCGTGGCGGATAACATCCGGGTCAGCAAAGTGCTGCCGATAGCGTGCTTCGTATCGTTCGCCCATCTTTGTGGCGTAGAAGCAGTGGATGACTGTTCCATCAGCACTGATTTGATCGTTCAGCGGCGTGACCAGGTCGGAATAGAACTGGTTGTAAATGCTCTCCCGTTTCACAAAGGCCATCTTGGTTGTTCCTATGCCAAACATAGTCAGCATTTTGTCATAATAAGCCCACTCCTCCGCAGGGCGTTTTTCCACCCACTTGTTCATCCAGTTTGGCAGCTTGCCTTTGCAGAGCATTCCCTGGAGAATCGGAGCCATAAGATGCGCCTTAAAACTCGCCGCAAGTGAACTGCTCTGGTCTAAGTCCGAGCTGCCAAGAATGCCGTGGTCGATGTGTATTTTCCCACGCTGCACAAGCAGCCCCACAAAAGAGCCGCCCAGAGAGCAACCGTAGGCACAGCAAATTTTTCCGTCAAAGCGTTCCTGTATGTAGCCTTCCATTTTTTCCGTTTCCTCGATCATGGACGGGAAAACCGTGTCCTCCGTCTCGTCAAAGCCGTCATAGGAAACGCAGACCACATAGAAGCTGCGCTCCAGCAGAGGAACCACCTCGCCGAAGGTCGCTTTCCAGTGACAGCAGGTTCCCGGCAGCAGCAGGATCACAGGCTTGTTTTTGCCTCCAAATTCATA
>JAJBVE010000139.1 GCA_020859995.1 Clostridiales bacterium | reverse complement strand
CGGCCATGACGGAATTGGCAGACGTGCAGGATTTAGGTTCCTGTGGGAGACCGTGTGGGTTCAAGTCCCACTGGCCGCATGTAATTACCTTTTTAATTAAGCAGGTTTTCTGCTTTTATTTTGCATTATTATCTTGCATGGATTTGTAATGTTCATTTTACTTATCGTCGACTTCCTTTTAAATTTCAGCCTGGTTTTCAGCTTTTATATTGCATCTCATTAAGCACATGATTTTGCATAAATACATGGACAATTGATAGATGACGGAGGTGTTTATGTTATCTTTTGAAAGTGACTATACGACCGGAGCACATCCGGAGATTCTGCGGAGATTGATGGAGACAAACCTGGAATCCTGCTCAGGCTACGGGAGTGACCCATATTGTGAAAGCGCGAAGGAGAAGATTCGCGCGGCTTGCGGCTGTCCGGAAGCGCAAATCTGGTTTTTAGCCGGGGGTACACAGACAAACTCGATGGCGGTTTCTACGATGCTGAGAGATTATGAGGGCGTGATTGCGGCGGATACGGGACATGTGAATACACATGAAGCCGGTGCGATTGAATACAGCGGACACAAGGTCCTGCCTGTCAGACATCATGATGGGAAAGTTGACGCGGCGAATCTGAAAGAGTATCTTGCACAGTTTTACCAGGATGGAAATCATGAGCATATGGTTTTTCCGGGAATGGTATATATTTCGCATCCGACTGAATATGGAACTTTGTATACAAAGGAAGAACTGGAGATGCTGTCAAATGTCTGCCAGGAGTATGAGATTCCCCTGTACATGGATGGAGCCCGTTTGGGGTATGCTTTGATGAGTAGTCAAAGTGATATGACCCTTCCGGATATTGCGAGGCTGTGCGATGTTTTTTACATCGGCGGAACGAAAGTCGGGGCACTTTGCGGAGAGGCTCTGGTTTTTACAAAACACAATATGCCAAAGCATTTTCTGGCACTGGTAAAACAGCGCGGGGCGTTACTGACAAAGGGACGTTTGCTGGGGATACAGTTTGATACCCTGTTTACAGACGACCTGTATTGGAAAATTTCACGTCACGCGATTTGCATGGCGGAAAAGCTAAAGAAACTGCTTCATGAGAAGGGCTGTGAGTTTTACCTGGAATCGCCTACCAATCAGCAATTTATTATTCTTCAGGATGAAAAATTATCTGAACTGGCGAAAAATGTTGCTCTTAGTTTCTGGGAAAAGACAGATGCGACGCATACGGCTGTGCGGCTTGCTACGAGCTGGTCTACGACAGAAAAGGATATTGAACAGCTTGGAGAGCTCCTTTCACGCTAGAACCAGATATCGAGAGGAATTGTGATAAAACAGCTCTTATATAAAGAAAAGGTTCCCGCTTCAACAGGTACTGAGACAGGAACCTTTTTTGTGTATAGAGACGCGCAGAGTATTTTGCGGCTTATGTCTACGCCATAAGGGTTTGCACTGCTACACTCCGTTTCGGTTCGCGAAATCTCTCCTTTTTATCAGGACGGATATCGCTTTTTCAGGTAAATGAACTGCCACACTTCTTTTTTGCTGGCCTGTGTCAGTTCTGAAATATGATCGAGAAACAGTCTTTCGCTGGTGTGCAGATGCCTGTAGTTGGCTGGCACGTCCTCCTTTTCGGTACTGCTGACGAGATAATCTACACTGACATGATACAATTCCGCGAGCGCGATGATGATGCTCAGCGGTGGCATTCTCATACCGTTTTCGTAGTTGCAATAGGTAGAGCGGCGGATATGCAGCTGGTCGCTGATTTCCTGTTGGGTAAAGTGTGACTGGCTGCGGAGCTCCTTCATGTTTCTCAAATAGACTGGTTCATTCATGTCATTTTCCTCCCCTTGATATAAAGACTGCCGCGAATAGCTGTTCTTTTGACCTGCCGGAAAATCGGCGGCTGCTTATACGCGTATACTTATGAGCGTAATCGAGATCTGGAATGCTGCGTCCAATGATCTGCTTACAATTATATAAACGAATGATTCGTAAAAAAGTTACGCGCGGAGAGAAAAAACTAAAATTATATCATTTATATCATTTTGTCACCGGAAGATGAAACCTGACTGAGAAAAGAATTTTGATAGGAGGGATCCCTGGTGACTTCCCTGCCAAACCATTCCGGAGGAATGAACGAGTTTGCGGTGGCTTCATCCGGGAATTCGACCTCCGCTATCTGCAGACCGGAGAATTTTCCCTCAAAAATATCCAGCTCGATATTTAAACCGTTGTCCAAGGGGATGACATATCTTTTTTTAATGAGATGATTACCGTCTGCTTTGGGAAGCAGGTGTTCATAGGCTTCCTGTGTGAGCGGCAGGTTGTATTCTTCACGGATCAGAAATCCTTTTCCCTTATAAGTAAGAATGTATTCCTGGTCTTGTCTGCGGATGCGGATAACGGGGGAAGTGCAAAGATAAGCCTGTTCAATCTGGTGGTAAGCATATAGCTCCAGCTGCGGAAGCGTTTTAACAAGAAATTTTCGTTCGATTTCCATAGAGTCCTCTCTTTCTGCAAATATGCATTCAAGTGCCGGAGCATTTATGATACGGGACGCAAAGCGGAGAGCAGGCTGTCTCAACGTACCTTTTCCGTCTGAATCTGAGATGCAGCAAGTTACGCCTTGACCAGACTTACGGTATATCCCGATTTACAGGTGTGCCTTGTAATCCGAAGATTTCACGTACCAACAACAGGAGGCGGAATTCAGGCCGCAATCATATGCCCGGTGATATATTTATGGAAAGTGTAGCACATTTTTTCCCGGGAGAAAAGACAGAATCATATTGATTTTATGCGATTCGTCTGCTAAACTGTGAAAGGCTGAAATAATGAAGAAGGAAATAAAAATCAGGGAAAATAGAGCGAACGAAAATAGAAACAAACAGGAAAGGAAGAGAACAGGATGACAGAAGTATATATTTTTCTCGCGGATGGTTTTGAAGAAATTGAAGGCC
>JAJBVE010000234.1 GCA_020859995.1 Clostridiales bacterium | reverse complement strand
AGGGGTATAGATTTTTCAAGAGCTGAATCCGATTGCACTGCAATCGATCAGAATAGATGATTATAGCAACTTTGTACCTTGACAACTGAATAAAATACACATAAAAGCATGGCTTTTTCCACAACATGTAGTATAATGTAGGAAGAAAACTTCCAGAGCCTGAGGTGTTGACTATGTCATATGTAGAAAAGTTTGACAGAAACCAGATAATGATGTGTTCCTGGGACATTTTTGTGGAACCGGAGAGCATTGCACGGCTGATAGATGCATTTGTGAACAGCCTTGACATGTTGAAATATACGGAGAAGGGGACTTCCTGGGAGGGGAGACCTGCGTATGATCCCAGAAGTTTATATAAGCTGTATATCTATGGAAACCGCAAAGGGATACGGTCATCGAGGAAACTGGCGGACGCCTGCAGGGTCAACCTGGAGGTGAAGTGGATGACCGGCGGGATTGAACCGGATTTCCGCACAATCTCAGATTTCAGGAAAGACAACATAGACAGCATGAAGGAGATATTCCACGAATTTAACCGGCGGATAAGCGGGGCTGTGGAATGGGGGTTTGCGTCAGTAGACGGGAGTAAGTTCCATGCGGTCAATTCGAAGAATGCAAATTTCACGAAGAATAAGCTTGATGACCGGATTCGGTGGCTGAATGCCCATACGGATGAATACCTGAGGATTCTGGAGGAGATGGATGAACAGGAAGATATGGAGGAAACGCCGGAACAACTTACCCGGGAAGTGATTGAATCGAAGCTGGAGGAGGCGAGGGAGAGGCTGAAACGGTACGAATCCTATCAGAAACTGATGGAAGAAACCGGTGCAAGCCAGTTGTCGCTGACTGATGCGGATGCCAGGCTGATGAAAGACAAAGAAGGTTTTTCCGTATCATATAACCCGCAGACAGCGGTTGATTCAGAGACACACATCATCCGGGATTTTAATATGACGAACCAGGTGACAGATCATGGGCAGCTGATGCCGACAATGGAAGGGATCCGGGAAGAAAGTACGGACGGAGTCATTGATGTAGTGGCGGACAAAGGTTATGAACAGCCGGAAGATATGATTGAATGTCTGGAAAACGGCATTATTCCGCACGTGATCACCGATGATGGGAAAGATGGGTACGACCTGGAGATTCCGTACGTAGAGTCACAGGATGCGGATGTCACGAGCACAGAGCCGGAGGAATTAAAGAAATGTCTCCATGCGGGGAAAATCCCGGATGCCTATGCGGATGTGGTTACTAAGGCAGAAGTGAAAGAAGTGCGCCGTATGGTAAAGGATGAGACAGAGGCCGTGGAGGAACCAAAGTCAATTTACGGGACACCGGAGGAAATGCAGGAACGGGCGAAGGAGGGATATTTTGTCAGGGATCCGGAGAGGAACCTGGTATACTGCCCGGGCGGTGAAATCCTGAGGCAGAAAAGCATCAAGAAAAATGGGAATATCCGCTATTCAAATAAGAATGCATGCAGACACTGCAAAAATCGTAACCAGTGCTATAAAGGGAAAAACGAATGGAAAGAGATAGACTTTTCGAAGGACTGTCTGGAGAAGCCGTGTAAGGACTGGCCGAAGGTTGTCGAAGCAGAAAAGGCAGAGAACACAGCAGAGGTCGGAAGCGCAGAAAAAGCTGCGGAGGAAAAGCCAAAAGCAAAAAGGCGATACGAGAAAGTGAAAATCGTAAAACTCTTCTTAAAGCCGGACCGACAAAAAACTGAGCAGAGGATGTGCCTGTCAGAACATCCATTCGGGACTATAAAGAGATCTATGGGAGCAGATTACTTTTTGCTGAAAGGAATGCGGAAAGTAACGGGGGAATTTGCGCTCTTTTGTCTGGGATATAATTTAATCCGTGCGAAAAATCTGCTCGGATTTGATAAAATGATGGAGCTTATGGCAGGATAAGGGATAAAAAAGCCTATATATTTTTTTGAAAAAGCCACTTTTCAAGGTGAATGTGTATTTTATTCAGTTGTCAGGGTACACAACCTACGGAAAGTGGCCGTTTCGTGTGCAAAAAAAGTAGTTTTTGGACGGCCTGGGGGGGTATCTTGAACCGCTGGGACTTGGCTCAGGTGAAACTATATGTGGAGCAGTCACTCTGGGCAATTACGATGGAACACACGCACGGAAACCGAGGACGGGCATGAAAGTGGATTATATCAAGTGACACCTTTTAACGATGCCCATACATTTTAACGCTCCCTATACTTTTTAACGATGTACTGACCAGCCTGCGGTACAGGCGACTTTCTGGTTTGGAGGTAAGGTAAATGACACGATTTCGTACACAACTTAACCACTCAGTTACTCCTCTCCGCCCTCGGAAAAGCCTGAAGTATCAACATAATTTCGAGTATCGTCCTGTATCATTTTATGCCGTCGATTATTGTACAGATGCCATTTGTATTAAAGACGGTGTCAAAATAGAGACGACACACGAGACTGGTGCAGCGTCTTCGAATTCACCGGAATCAGAAAATATCATATTGTCTCAGCATCCAGATCAGATACAGAGGTATGCTGTATGTGGTTGTGTTTCCCGTCTGATTCATCCCGGCATTTTTCATTGAAAACTTCAGACCGATCTCAGGAGAATAGGTTTTGCAATATTGCTGATAGCTTTTCGCTCTCGTATGGATTTCCGCTTTGGCCTCCACCGGTATGATTTTATTTTCTCTCTCAAAGATAAAATCAAGCTCTGCCATATTGCCGGAACGCCAGAAATAAGGATGTATATCCTGGGCAAGCAGTTCAGTCAATACATAGTTTTCTGTAAATGCACCTTTGAAATTCCTGTATAATTCAGTCTCCTCCAAAATCGTTTTAGCCGAAATTCCTGATTTTTTTCGAAGCAGACCTGTATCCGACATGTACACTTTGAAAAAAGTCGCATTCGCGCAAAAGGAAAGCGGCAATTCCGGATGTGAAACCATTTCCAGTCTGTATACAAGACCGGCGTCTGTCAGCCATTCCAGCGCATCCTCTAATTC
>JAJBVE010000093.1 GCA_020859995.1 Clostridiales bacterium | reverse complement strand
TGTGGGAAAATACAAGTATTTTTATTGCGAAAAGTTTTTATTCTTTAGCGCTGGCCTCTTTTTTACAAATATTTCACATGTTTTATCTTACATGCCTACACCGGATACGTTCCTGGCAGAGATTAATACATTCCCTCTCCGCCGCCAGCCGGCATTGCAGGAGCCGGTTCTTTGATCGTACCAACGACCGCCTCCGTCGTCAGCAGAGTCGCTGCCACGCTGGTCGCGTTCTGCAGAGCGCTTCTGGTCACCTTCACCGGATCCAGGATGCCTGCTTCCACCATATTTACGTAGCTCTCCTTATACGCGTCAAAGCCGGTGCCAACTTCGGACTCGCGTACCTTATTTACAATTACAGCGCCCTCAAGTCCGGCATTTTCAGCGATATAGAACAGCGGAGCCTCCAGAGCCTTCAGAATAATCTTCGCGCCCGTCTTCTCATCGCCTTCCAGTGTTTCAGCAAGCTTTTCAACATCCTTAGCCGCATGAATATAAGCAGATCCGCCGCCTGCGATAATACCTTCTTCTACAGCCGCCTTGGTAGCCGCCAGAGCGTCTTCCATGCGAAGCTTTGCTTCCTTCATCTCGGTCTCGGTAGCCGCGCCGACACGGATTACCGCTACGCCGCCCGCCATCTTTGCGAGACGCTCCTGAAGCTTCTCTCTGTCAAAGTCTGAAGTCGTCTCCTCGATCTGTCCGCGGATCTGAGCGACTCTTGCCTTGATTGCGTCCTTATCTCCAAGACCGTCTACGATAATGGTATTCTCCTTCTGAACCTTTACAGACTTCGCACGTCCGAGCATATCAATGGTTGCGTCCTTCAGTTCAAGGCCTACTTCTTCGGAAATCACCTGGCCGCCAGTCAGGATCGCGATATCCTGCAGCATCTCTTTTCTTCTGTCGCCATAGCCCGGAGCCTTTACCCCAACTACCTGGAATGTGCCGCGCAGCTTGTTCACGATCAGGGTCGTCAGAGCCTCACCCTCGATATCCTCAGCGATGATCAGAAGCTTGCGGCCGGACTGTACGATCTGCTCCAGCAGCGGAAGAATCTCCTGAATATTGCTGATCTTCTTATCTGTGATCAGGATCAGCGGATCATCCAGTACCGCTTCCATCTTATCATTATCAGTAACCATATATGCAGAGATATAACCTCTGTCAAACTGCATACCTTCTACGAGATCCAGTTCTGTCTGCATGGTCTTGGACTCTTCAATCGTAATCACGCCATCCTTGGAGACCTTCTCCATCGCGTCCGCTACCAGCTCGCCTACGGTCTCATCTCCGGAAGAAACAGCAGCAACTCTGGTGATCTGCTCCTTACCGTTGACCATCTGGCTCATTTCCTTGATGGAAGCAACCGCTGCGTCTGCCGCTTTCTTCATACCTTTTCTCAGAACGATCGCATTTGCACCGGCCGCAATGTTCTTCAGACCTTCGTGCACCATTGCCTGTGCAAGAACCGTGGCGGTGGTCGTACCGTCGCCAGCTACATCATTTGTCTTGGAAGCCACCTCTTTGATCAGCTGAGCGCCCATATTCTCAAAAGAATCCTCCAGCTCGATCTCTTTTGCGATCGTCACACCGTCATTCGTGATAAGCGGTGAACCATACTGCTTATCCAGCACAACATTTCTTCCCTTCGGTCCAAGGGTTACGCGAACCGTGTCCGCCAGCTTATTTACACCTGTTTCAAGAGCCGTTCTGGCTTCAGCGCCATATTTAATTTCCTTTGCCATTATAATTGCCTCCTGTGATTTCTAAAATACATAACCGCTGCTTTTCTGATTTCCACGTATCTGTTTCCGCGTTTCTGTAAGGACTTTATTCAGACAGGGCGAAACACATACTCCACGTCTGCTGCTTCGTAAGTATTCTCATTTATCTGATCAAGCGAATCAGCCTTCGACAATCGCAAGAATATCACTCTGTTTTACGATAATGTACTCCTCTTCGCCAAGCTTCACTTCATTGCCTGCGTATTTGGAATAAATCACCTTATCGCCAGCCTTGACAGTCATCTTTACTTCCTTACCGTCGACCATTCCTCCTGGACCAACTGCCACGACTTCACCTTCCTGCGGCTTCTCCTGTGACTTGCTTGTCAGAATGATTCCCGACTTTGTCTTTTCTTCCGCTTCCTGCTGTTTCAGTACAACTCTGTCTCCCAAGGGTACTAACTTCATATTAAATTCCTCCTTAGATCCTGCTTCTCATTTTTTCAATTATTAGCACTCGTCAACTTTGAGTGCTAACGAACAATGCATATATTAGTGAAATAGCTGAAATTATGCAACTCCAGATAAGGGCGTAAATCCATTCTAAATCTTTCTGGTTCTCTATTTTTCTCCCGATATCTCGTTATTTCTCAACATTTTATTTTTTATTAAAACGATTTTTAGCTTGTCTGGCCGTGTAAACCTCCCGGATGCAGACCGTAAAATTCTTTCATGCGTCTGTGCGCAAAAACAGCCCCGGCTGATCATTCTGCCGGGGCTGCGTCCATGTCTTTCATCCACTCTTTTTCGCAAAAATGCTCTACAGATTTTTGCTTTTCTTGATTTCCTCAAGTTCGTCAAATACGACATCGTTGAGTACTTTGATATAAGTACCTTTCATGCCGGAGGATCGGGACTCTATCACGCCGGCGCTCTCAAATTTCCGAAGGGCGTTCACTATCACTGAACGGGTGATTCCCACTCGATCAGCGATCTTGCTGGTCACCAGAATCCCCTCTGTACCGTCAAGTTCATCAAAAATATGGATCAATGCTTCCAGTTCCGAGAAGGACAGCGTACTGATAGCCGATTTCACGATCTGGATCTTTCGGCTTTCCTCCGCATTTTCCTCATTGACAGAACGCATCATTTCAAGTCCTACAACAGTTGTGCTATATTCGCTCAAAATAATATCATCGATGTCGTACTGGCTGCCATATTTATACATAAAAACGGTGCCCAGACGTTCTCCCGCGATATCGATTGGGTTAATAATCGCCTGATATTTTTTAACATTTTCACTTACAAAGCCAAGCGTTTCCAGATTCACATTTTCTTTTGTAGAAAGGACGCCCAAAAGGCGCTCGTTTAAAAGAGGATCAATAAACCCTCCCACCCGGTCTACAATCAATTCTCTGATTTCTTCTACTTCGTCGCACAATCCAACGCCCAGGACCTTCCCTTTCCGGCTGATCACCAGAATATTTGAGTCCAGGATTCCGGTAAGCACGTCACAGATGTCATTAAAAACCACTTTACTTGTGTTATTATTGTGCAACAACTGGTTAATTTTCCTGGTCTTATCCAGTAATTGTACACTCATGAAGTTCCTCCTCCATACTCATGCTTTCCTCTGATACTGTTTGACGGACACGAAATACCTCTGTACGCTTACGCCGGAAACTCTTATTCAGGCTACGCTGAGCGAAAATTTCTTTCCGGGTCCGCGCGTAAACCGTGTCTGTTTCGCAAAATTCTATTTTTTACGCTTTTTATTCTTAAAATTTATATTAGCACGAAGTTTTCAGAAAATCAATATAAAATTTTCGAATTTATTATATATTTATGCAAATTTGTTACAGGCGATGCCCGAACCAGAATCTTCATCTAGTCCATCTTTTCAGGCACCGATATGTCAGGGTCACACACGCAGACATACCCGCAGACTTTATCTGCGCACACCAGGCGGTTTCCTTTTTCAACCATATATCCGCCGCACTGCGGACAATGTTTTGCGGAAGGTTTTGCCCAGGACATGAATTCGCACGCAGGAGCCCCTTCGCACCCAAAATAGCGGCGCCCTTTTTTGGTCTTTCTGATCACAACATCCTTTCCGCAGAGCGGACATGGCACGCCGATCTTTTCCAGAAACGGCTTTGTGTTGCGGCAATCCGGGAACCCTGGACAGGCAAGGAATTTCCCGTGCGGTCCGTATTTGATGACCATATTGCGGCCGCATTCCTCGCAGACTACATCAGAAACCTCATCCTCGATCGTGACCTTTTCCAGATTAACTTCAGCCGCTTTTACAGCCTCATCCAGATCCGGATAAAAATTCTCTACCACGGTCTTCCATTTGGTCTTTCCTTCTCCGATGGAGTCCAGAAGAGATTCCATATTGGCAGTAAAATTCACATCAACAATCACCGGGAAGGCTTCCTTCATAATATGATTGACCACCTCGCCGAGCTCCGTCATATACAGATTTTTATTTTCCTTCGCGACATACCTGCGGGCAATGATGGTAGTGATGGTCGGCGCGTAGGTACTCGGCCGTCCGATGCCCTTCTCCTCAAGCTCGCGGACAAGAGAAGCCTCCGTATAATGTGCAGGCGGCTGGGTAAAATGCTGCCGGGCGTCCGTCTCACCGGCTGTCAGGCGCATACCCTTTTCCAGATTCCCCCGCAGGACGCAAGTTTCCTCTTTCTCCTCCTCACTGTCCGTATAGACACTGCGGAAACCGTCAAAAAGAAGGCGGGAAGCAGAAACCGTAAACCGATATCCGGCCGCCCCTATCCGGACTGCCGTTGTCTCATAACGTGCCGGCGCCATGCAGCTGGCCGTAAATCGCCGCCAGATCAGCTGATACAGGCGGAATAAATCACGGCTGAGGGACTCTTTTACCATGACTGGCGTCCGGGAAATATCGGATGGGCGAATGGCCTCATGCGCGTCCTGAATTTTTTTCTCATTTGCTCCGGTCTGCTTCTCCCCCAGGGAAACATACTCAGCTCCATAATTTTCACTGATATATTCCCCGGCGGCATTCTTCGCTTCCTCCGAGATTCGCGTAGAGTCTGTACGGAGATAGGTAATCAGGCCGACCGTGCCGCTTCCTTTGATATCAACACCTTCATAGAGCTGCTGCGCCAGGCGCATCGTCTTCTGCGTAGAAAAATTCAGTGTATTCGCCGCCTCCTGCTGGAGGGTACTTGTCGTAAAGGGCAGCGGCGGTTTTTTCGTACGCTCGCTTTTTTTCACTTCTTCCACAATATAATCCGCATCCTCGAGTGCTTTCAGGATTGCGTCCATTTCCTCACGTGAAGAAACCGTCTTTTTATCTGTGCCTGGAATGCCGGAGAGCTTTGCCAGGATCGGCTTTTTTTCCTCCCCGGCATACAGCTCTACATCCAGAGTCCAATACTCCTCCGGGATAAACGCAGCGATCTCTTCCTCCCGGTCGCCGATAATGCGCAAAGCTACCGACTGGACACGGCCTGCGCTTAAGCCTCTCTTGACCTTTTTCCAGAGAAGCGGACTGATCTCATAGCCCACCATGCGATCCAGAATCCGCCGCGTCTGCTGCGCATCCACCAGATCCATGTCGATCTCGCGGGGATGCTTTAACGACTCCTTCACTGCATTTTTTGTAATCTCATTAAAGGTAATCCTCTTCTGCTTTTTCGGATCAATCTTCAGTGCCTCTGACAGATGCCAGGAAATCGCCTCTCCCTCACGGTCAGGGTCGGTTGCCAGATAGACTTTGTCCGCTTTTTTCTCAGCCTTTCTCAGTGCTGCCAGGACCTCCCCCTTTCCGCGGATGGTAATATACTTCGGCTCAAATCCATGCTCAATGTCGATGCCCATCTGGCTCTTAGGCAAATCCCGGACATGACCGCCGGAAGCCATCACTTCATAATTAGAGCCTAAAAACTTCTTGATTGTCTTTACTTTAGCAGGTGACTCGACGATCACCAGATTTTTTGACATAAAAACCTCACTTCACTTTTACATAAAAATTTTGCTCTGTCTCGCGGATCAGCCCCTTTATTTCGAGAGAAAGAAGGCTGTCGCTTAGATCAGACAAAGAAAGAGCCGTGTTTTCTTCCAGCTCCCACAGGCTTTTCCCGTGCAAGCCAACACTACTATACACTAATTTTTCTGCAGGTGCAAGAGCAATGTCAGTCGATAAATGCTTTTTCTTCTGCTTATTTTCCGGAAAAATCGACTCTACAAACTTATCCACAGACAAAATAAGTCCTGCTCCCTGTGAAATGAGTTCATTACAGCCGTAACTCAATTCGTCGTCCGGACGCCCGGGAACCGCGTATACCTGCCGTCCCTGATCCAAAGCAAACTCTGCTGTAATCAAAGAGCCGCTCTTTTTCCGCGCCTCCACCACGACCACAACATCCGAAAGTCCGCTGATGATGCGGTTGCGCATCGGGAAATGCGTGGGCATCGCCTTCGTTCCCGGCGGAAACTCGGATATCAGCCCGCCCTGTCCGGCCAGCCGCTCAAAAAGCCGGCGATGAGAGGCCGGGTAGCACTGGTCTACGCCGCATCCAAGCACCGCGTAGCTTTTGCCCCCTTCCTCCAGAGCCGCCCACTGGGCAGCGCCGTCAATCCCATAAGCCGCCCCGCTGACGACAACTCCTCCGGCACGGACGACCTCCCGCGCAATCGTCTCCGCAGCAGTGCGCCCGCCCGGTGTACATACCCTGGCCCCCACAATCGCCACCGCGCGGACATCCTCCGGCGGAAGCTCCCCGCGGCAAAACAGGCCGTAGGGCTTATCCCGCAGCGGAGAAAGCCGCTGCGGATAATGTCCACTCTCTGCGCTGACAAATTCAATCCCCTCCGCCCGGCATGCCGCTGCTGCCTGCTCTGGAGAGCAGACCTTCCGATATTCCATCACCTTCTGCATCCACCGACAGCCGCGGTCACGCAGATAAATCAGCTCCTCTTCCGTGGCGTTCCACAGCTGCTCCGGCGTATGAAAGCAATGCAACAGGATCTCCCGCTGCGTCCTATAGATGCCCGGAATGCTGCAAAACCACTCCCAGTATTCATCCATGCAATTCACCTCTTATAAATTTATTTGTAAAAAATTGCTTGACTTTTTTTTATTATAAGCTATAATCCTTGGTAAGAAAGGAAACGAGTTTTTAACCGTACAGCAATTGCTCAAGCGGGGTACTTCGTTTCTTTTCTTATATTAATGATATCATATAAATATAGCTTTCCGTTTTCTGCATGTCTGATCACAATTTCCGCTTGAAAAACATTATATCGATGTACTTCTCCATATTCGTCACAAATTGGCAGGGCGAAACGAGTATCGTATCGATACCAGCCATATTTTGCGTTCTTTCGATGCTTTTCCGCAAAATTTTTCTTAAATCTCTTGTTGACTGCAATTTCCACAAGTTCTGGAAGCCCCTGTGCTGCATTTGCCTTCGCTTTCGCAAGAGCTCCTTTTAATTTTTCCGTATATTTAGAGCCGGAAAACTCATCTGGTAAATCGCTTCCCATGTATACGATATCATTACTTGAAGCAATCGCGACAAACTTTCCAATATACTGTCTCACATACTTTTCCACATCATCCCAATTTATGTTTTGTCTTCCCTTAAACCGTATGTCATTGATCACAACAATTTGATTGTCATTAACATCCCTTATTATATCTATGTTTCTCTTCACAAAATCTCCTTAAATTGCTCACTTATTTTTGCCTAATCTTCCCAGGCCTCATTAAAATTCCGCGGCCGCTTAATCCCTCACTCCAGAAATTTCGACGGCCGGTACCGCACAGCCTCGCTTAAATGCCGTACTTCGATTTTCTCGGAAGCATCCAGGTCTGCAATTGTGCGGGCGACACGCAGCATCCGGTGACAGGCGCGGGCGGTGAGTTTTTTCGTCTCGTAAATCTGCTGCACGAAGTGATCCTCCTCCGCACCCAATGAACAGTATTTTTCCAGCAGGGAGGCCGGAAGACCGCTGTTGAATCGGATCGAGGTTCCCTGATAGCGAAGGCTCTGAAGCTTCTGTGCACGCAGGACGCGCTCGCGGATCTGGGCGCTGGATTCCTCCTGACTGCTGCCGGAGAGCTCCTGATAAGTGATCGGGCGCACTTCGGCGTGCAGATCGATCCGGTCAAGCAGCGGGCGGCTGATCCGGTGCAGATAGCTGCGTATCTCGCCCTCGGAGCAGGTGCAGCGCGTCCGGTCCGGATAGTAACCGCAGTAGCAGGGATTCCGTGACGCGACCAGCATGAAATCTGCCGGAAACATGTACTGCCCGCTGCTGCGCGAAATGCGCACCTCTCCTTCCTCCAGAGGCTGGCGCAGAATTTCGAGTGCTTCTCTTTGAAATTCCGGAAGCTCGTCCAGATAAAGCACTCCTCTGTGGGCCAGGCTGATTTCGCCGGGCTGCGGAATCACGCCGCCCCCGGCCAGCGCCGCGGCCGTGATCGTGTGGTGCGGCATGCGGAAGGGACGTTTCACCAGAATGCCCTCCTTTGGCAGGGTTCCGGCCACGCTGTGTATATGCGAGACCTCCAGAGCTTCATCCGGCTGCAGCGGAGGCAAAATGCCCGGAATCCGCCGCGCAATCATGGTCTTGCCGACGCCCGGTTGTCCGGTCAAAAGCAGATTGTGCATACCCGCGGCAGCAATCTCTGCCGCACGCTTTGCCATGACCTGTCCGCGGATATCTGCAAAGTCTTCCACTGCATCATGAGATGGATTCTGAAGTTTTTCTTCTATATTAATAGTGACCTGCGTAAGCTCCTTTACTTTCATCAGATGGTTGACCACATCCCGCAGCGAGGCGGCCCCATAGACGGCAATCCCCTGGATCACTCCGCCTTCCGGCGCGTTTTCCTGCGGAATGATGCAGGAGGTAAAGCCGGCCCGTTTTGCCTCCATGACCATACCCAGCACTCCCGGGATCCTGCAGATGCTGCCATCGAGCCCCAGTTCCCCGGCAAAAAACACATTGTCAAAGGCCTCCGACGGCAGATAATGGTGCGCGATCAGCAGCGCAATCGCGATCGGAAGGTCATATCCGGAACCGGACTTGCGGATATCCGCCGGCGCCAGGTTGACCATCACACGCTTAGGCCGCATGGGATATCCCGAGTTTCTCAATGCTGTTTTTACACGCTCCTGTGCTTCCTTCACCTCAGACGTAAGGTAGCCAACCATAGAAAAGGTCGGCAAGCCGTCACTCACGTCTGTCTCCACAGAAATAATCCGGCACTGCACACCATTAAGAGCAGCAGTGTATACTTTACTATACATGAAATCTCCTCCATTCTCTATCTAGCACGCCATTCCAGCGTTCACAATTTCCTTCAGCATATAGAATCGGTTTTATTTTTCTTCTTAAAGTACATGTATCGTTTATTTATTTTATGTGCTATTGTATATCTAGTATGTTATCTTATTGTGGTAAGAAAGTCAAGACAATTTTTCGGTTTTCCTTTTCTTTTTGTTTCGGGAGGGATAAAAGAAAATGTTTCGGGCATACTGTCTGCAGGAAGCGTATCGGAATAGTTGCCGCAAATCTGCTTGTGACAAACCTCCTGCCGCCTCATCCGAAAATGCGCAACCGCATAAAAACATGCAACTGCTAAATCATGTGACTGCCAAAAACATGTGACTGCCAAAAACATGCAACTGCTAAATCATGTGACTGCCAAAAACATGCAACTGCTAAATCATGCGACTGCCAAAAACGGGCAGCAGCCAAAAACATGCGACACAAAAAACATGCGGCATAAAAAATTTTAAGCATGAAGAAAAAATGGAGGAATTTTCTGTATGAAACAGGAGAATGCAAATACAAAAAAAGAATCTGACAGCTCAAAGACAGAGGTCTTGGACTTATCAGATTCTTGCTTTACAAACAGTCTGTGTTCCGCGCGAGAGTGCACAGGACTCATTCCATCCCCGCCGCAAACGGAAGCGGAGCTGGATTCCTACGAAGAAATGTATCCTTTTCTGGTGCCGCCTATAACTGCCAAAAATCAACAGAAATCATAATTCAGGCGGCATGCTTTAAGCCGTGACCGGCGTATCCAGCCAATCCGCCCCAGGGCCGCCGGCGGGACACTTTTGGATGGCCATTTCAGCTGATTGCGGAAATAACGTAATTGTAAATGGTTTTATAGGTCGCGGATGTATAATGAATCCCGTCTGAAGTACCGAATCCATTCGTGTTCAGATACGTATAAGTATCCACATAAATAGAAGAAAACGCGGCCTTGAGCTTCTTATTAAACGCGGCGATCTGGGAATTTGTAACGCTGTATCCATATTTCTTAGCCGTCGTCTCGTTGACCGGGTTCACCGCCATCATATAGAACTCCGTATCAGGGTACTTCGCGATCAGAGTATTGTAATAAGTAATATAGGAAGAAATATTATACAGGTCATTTACTCCAAACGCGAAGATCACTTTCGCGTTTGGATCACTGTTGAGATAGGTGGCAAGCGTACCACTCGCCGTGCTCTTCAGCCAGCTAAGCCCCATGCCTACTTTCCCGATAAAAATGGTATTGGAATCAGACACGGCGCTTGCCATGCCGACAATACGCGAATCTCCGACAAAAATATATTTCCCGGTGAACTCTTCCACTACCTTCTTGCCGGTGGAGTCCAGCGTATAACCGTCAACTACGCAGTCAGTCAGCCTGACACCGTTTTCATCCACATAATAATCGCCGATCCACTGACTGGTCAGCAGAACGCCGTCGCTGTCGAAATAATAATAATTTCCGCTGATCTTCTTCCACTTGTTTTCTACACGCACGCCGCTGGAATTAAAATAATAAGTCTTGCCGCTGATCGTCTTCCAGCTGCTCTTCAGAAGTACGCCGTTTGATTTAAAATAATAATATTTGCCGCTGATTTTTTTCAGTTTGCTCTCTACACGCGTGCCGCTGGATGTGAAATAATAGGTTTTCCCATTCAGGGTCAGGAAACTGCTCTGCACGCGCACGCCGTCTTCGTCAAAGTAATAGGTCTTCCCATTCTTTTTTACCCAGGAGCTCGTCACACGCGCGCCATTTCCGTCCACACAATAATATTTTCCATCCACGGCAAAGACAGAACTGGTAACCAGACGTCCTTTCGCGTTGAAATAGTAATAGGTTCCTTTGATTTTAAGCCACTGGCTGGTGCCTCTGGTACCGTTCGCCCGCAGGTAATATTTGTAGTTCGTTGTAGTCTTCCATTTACTCACATAGATCTTACCGGTTTTGTCCGCGTAATAATACTTGTCATTGTACGTAAACCATCCCGTCTGACAGATCCCTTTGGAATCAAAATAATAGATTCCTCCGTCCAGATTCAGCCAGATGTTTTTCGCGTATGTACCGTCCTCATATTTATACTTCAGCCCGGATGTTTTGGTCACCCACGTGCCGCCGGAAACCGCGGTAGCTGTCTTGACCACGTTCACTGACGCGGCGGATGCTTTTACGCTTCCGGCGCCAGCCAGCAGCGCAAAGAACATGGCAAACAGCAAAAAATATTTCCTCGTTCTCTCCATATTCTCACTCCTTCATCTGAAAATTGTGTATCCTGCAGATATTTAATTTATATTTTACCATAAGTTTTATAAGGCTGTCAAATATTAGAAATGTTTTTGTAATATTTTTTAATATTTTATTTCTTCGCAATCGTTTTTTCGAATTCGCTCTGGTAATTCTCTTCATCTGATGCTATGATGTTACAGGCTGCTCCCTGACAGCGCGACATTTGCGCCCATTGGGATCTGATCAGCTGATAAGCTTACGCAGCCGCGCCAGGCAGGAAATCAAAAATTCCTGCATAAATCTATTAAAAATGAGGAGTATTTACCATGGACTACGCAAAAGAATCTTTGAAAATGCATTATGATCTGAAAGGTAAAATCGAAATCACCGCGCGCGCGGCTGTTGATTCAAAGGACGCGCTCAGCCTTGCCTACACACCCGGGGTCGCCCAGCCGTGTCTGGAAATTCAGAAGGATATCGATAAAAGCTATGAGCTGACCCGCCGCTGGAATACGGTGGCAGTCGTGACGGACGGCACGGCTGTGCTAGGACTGGGCGACATCGGTCCGGAGGCCGGCATGCCGGTCATGGAGGGCAAATGTGTCCTGTTTAAAGCATTCGGCGATGTAGATGCCATTCCTCTGTGCGTGCGCAGCAAGGATGTGGATGAGATCGTCAACACGGTCGCACTGCTTGCCGGGAGCTTCGGAGGAGTGAATCTGGAGGACATCTCTGCTCCCCGGTGCTTTGAGATTGAGAAAAAGCTCAAGGAGCGCTGTGATATCCCGATTTTTCATGATGACCAGCACGGAACAGCAGTGATTACGCTGGCCGGGCTGATCAATGCGCTGAAGCTGGTCGGCAAAAAACTGGAGGATGTCAAAATCGTTACTTCCGGCGCCGGAGCAGCCGGCATCGCCATCATCCGTCTGCTGCTGTCGATGGGACTGAAAAATGTCATCATGACCGACCGAAAAGGCGCGATTTATGAGGGTCGCGACGGTCTGAACCCGATTAAAAAGGAAATGGCAAAGATCACCAATTTCCGCCGGGAAAAAGGCTCCCTCGCGGACGTCATCCGGGATGCGGATGTCTTTATCGGCGTATCAGCTCCCGGCACTCTGACCGCAGACATGGTGCGCACGATGGCAAAGGATCCGATTATTTTTGCCTGCGCGAACCCGACGCCGGAAATTTTCCCGGACGAAGCAAAGGCTGCCGGTGCCGCAGTCGTGTCCACGGGGCGCTCCGATTTCCCGAACCAGGTCAACAACGTGCTGTGCTTCCCGGGCATGTTCCGCGGCGCCCTGGATGTGCGGGCTTCCGATATCAATGATGAGATGAAGGTCGCTGCCGCATATGCTCTTGCGTCTCTGGTAAGTGACGAGGAACTGAATGCGGATTACATTCTTCCGGCTGCCTTTGATCCGCGCGTGAAAGACGCTGTCGCTAAAGCGGCGGCTGATGCCGCCAGAAAGAGCGGTGTGGCGCGCATCTGATCATCCAGCTTCACAAAAAACGGCATGACGCGCATCTGGCCATCCGGCTTCACAAAAAGCGGCATGACGCGCATCTGGCCATCCGGCTCCAAAAAAAGCGGCATGACGCGCATCTGGCCATCCGGCTCCAAAATTTATAAAGAGAGGCGCTTATTCTGACGTTTGAATCAGGCTCTGCAGACTCTTCATCAGAATGCCCCGGTCTGCCGGTTATCCGGTTATGACCGGGGTATTTTCCTCAAGTCAGACAGTTCGCTTCTGTCTCGCATCAGTCGCCTGCCGTTTCTGTGTGCACCGCGTCAGACGGGTCTTCGTCTGATGCTCCGGCGGATGCCTGCCTGGAATCAGCCATCGTGTCGCTCTCTAAAGCATTCGAGTCCAGAACATCAGCATTCAAAACATCTGTACTCAGAACATCGGCATTCGATGCATCCGTTTCCAATGCTTCTGCATCTGAAGCATCTGCATCCGAAGCATCTGCATCCGATATATTCTCATCTGCCGCTTCTGCGTCCGACGATATGACAGCCGCCGCAGCTGGCGTGATCACGATATTTTCACCGGCCACCTCGGTCTTGCGTTTCACAATGTCCTCGATCTGTGCCCGCTGTGCTTCTGTCAGAGAAGCCGCATTGATGACCACGTCCGCCATATCATCCGTGATACTCACCACACAATCCGCATACCCGCTGGCCTCCAGAAGAAGCTCCGCCGCAGCCTCCTTCTCCGCATTCAGCGTCAAAGTTGTCATTGCCGCAACCGCTTCCTCTTTCTGCTCTTCCTCGATATCTGTACTGTTTAAAATTTCCTGCAGTTCTTCCTTGCTTTTCGAACGAGTCTGCTCCCGGTTCAGCTTGGCAGCCGCGAGAATCTCACTTATCTGGCTGACCCCGGTACTCGCCAACACCGCCTCCCCGATCGCCGCGCCGGAATTATCCGTATCTGTCCCTGCCGAAACTTCCTCCTCTCCATCCCCGTCCAGGCTCACAATATCTGTGTAAATATCCGCATAAGTATCAACTTCCGCCTCATCTGTCAGCAGCACCGTATTTTCATCGGTACTTACCGCGTCCGCGCTCTCTTCCAGAACCCGTCCAGAGTAATTCAGGTACCCGGCAATCGCAATCATGACTGCCAGTGTCGTAATGATCAGCTGGTTTTTCCGAAATAGCTTCTTCACCTGATCCTGCCTCCTCATTCCATCTTCATTACTTTGATTTTATGCGCCTCAATCCCGAATAATGCCATCACGGCTTCCGTAATCTCTGCCTCTATGGCAGCGCTCCCCGCCCCCTGCGCAATTACCAGCACTCCAAGAATCTCCGGCGAGAGTTCTTCAACCACAAAAGGTGTTTCACTGCCGGAAGAATCCTTCTCGTAAATCGTTGTTTCGCTCCCAGAGGACTGTTCTGAGAGAGAGGATTCCTCTGACTGTATACTTTCTTCCCGGGATTGTGACTGCTCCGTGTCTTTCTCCACCACCTTCTTTCCATCCGACTGCAAAGTAATCATAGCCCGGACCTTCCCCACTCCTTCCACCTGACTTAAAATCTCCTCCAGGCGTGCTTCCAGGCGTACCACATCATCAGAATCTTCTCCGCCTGCAGAGGCTTCAGATACATCCGTTACTGCCTCCGTACTCACATCAGCGGCGCTGTCATCCAAACTGCCCGTACCCGTCGGCCAGGCAATGACTACCAGTAAGATTCCGAACAGCAAAAGAATCAGCAACTGGTCTTTTTTCGCGTTCTTTATTTTTGCAATCCACTGGATCATAAACCTGCCGCCTTTCTATAATTTCAAAACATATTAATCGATCACATGAATGTTCACAGTCGATATCAGATAAAGTCCGGCGATCTCGTTTTCGGCCCTGACTGCCGCGTCGGCAATTTTCTCCTCTGACTCTTCGTCTGCGGCTTCCACATCCAGAGAAACCGCCTCAATCGAGTAGCCGTCTTCTCCGAAAACGATTTCTGCGGAAACCATCTGCAATCCGTACGCTTCGACCACCTCTGAAATCTGCCGGGTAAGTTCCTCCTGAAATGCTTCCATGATCTGGTCATTTCTCAGATCTGCGAGGCCCTCCGCGGCAGTTTCCAGATCATAATAATCTTCTTTAAGAAACTCCAGCCTCAGATAGCGTTCCAGCTCTCCCTCCGTTCCCAGAAATTCAAGAATCGGCATCATGATCATAAAAAAAATCAGGAGGCCCGCATAAAAACGCACATACTTCGCAAAGCGGCTATCCGGAATCAGATGAATCAGAATCGTCATAATGCAGATACTCGCTGAAATTGTTTTCATCCATTGCGCCAAGACAGGATCCTCCCTTCGCGTTTGGGCAGCGCTATGGAAGCGCTCACCACTTCGTTCCGGTCGGTGCTAAACGATCGTCCACTGGACGATCAGCACCCTCACTTCGTTCCGGTCTGTGAATTTCTCGGCCAAAGGACGATCTGTGCACTCGCACAGTATCATCCGCTCCTGACCGAAGCAGTGATCATTGCCAGCAAAACAGCAAAAATCGCAAAAGAAGACGAAAGAACACGGAGCAGTAAGACGCTTCCCCGGCAGATGCTCTCAATCCCATCGGTCAGTCGTTTTTCACAGACCGGCCAGACGACCGCGCGCAGGGCACGAAACAGCAGAACACAGGCGGCTAGTCTGGCCAGTGGTGTCAGGCAGATCACTGCCAGAGCAAGAATTCCTGCCACACCGACCGCGTTTTTAATTACAACAGCAGAGCCTGCTACTGTCTGGACCGCTGCGCCAAGGATTGTGCCCACTCCCGGTATCATGGCGATTGCCCGGCCAAGTGCCGTACTTTTCAGGGAATCCACTGCTGGGGCGACCAGACATTGGACAGCCCCCAGGCCCACCACGATCCCCAGCACCGTTTTCACGCTCCAGGTAATCACGGTCTCCAGAAGGCCGGCAATCCCGGAAAAATAGTCCTCTCTGGAGAGCTGGTTCAGAATCAGGATCAGGATATAGGCGCGGATGGCAGGCAGAATCAGCCTGCCGATTACCGCCTCCAGAAGGCCGACCGCCAACAGCGAAACCTGGTAAAATCCAATTGCGGTCACCGTACCTGCGCTTAGAACCACTGTAATCAGATAGGAAGGCAGCAATATTTCCATAAATGTAAACATGGTGCCGCAGGTTTCCGACACGAGATTTTCCAACGACAAAAAAGAGCGCATCAGAAGGGCAGAAAGCATCAGATAAGTCATGTAAAAGCTGACATCTGAAATCTGATGGCTGTCAAATACCCGCACAAAATTGGAAAATACCGCGGAGGCAATGGCGATCAGCAAAATCTGCCAGATCAGCTTTTTCTGCTGCAAAAGCTCGTCCAGAAACACCGCGGACACAGTATCCACGATCAGATCCATACTTAGGGGAATTTCGCCGGCAATCAGCTTTTTTACCGTGTCCCAGAAGGAAAAATCATCCGCCTGCAGCAGCTCTGACAGGCTTTCCTCGATCTCGGCAATATCCAGATAGCCTTCGATCTCTTCCATAAGAAGGGCGGAGCTTTCATCGGTTTCCTCCTCCTTTGCAGCTTCGCAGTGAACTCTGACTGGCGCAAGCATCCACCCTGACAGAACTGCCACTATTACCAGAAATGCCACAACGGCCGTCTTTGTCCGCATCTGCACCCTCACTGTTGCTTTTACAAAAACGCATACACTGTTTCCATCAGCGCCAGAATGATCGGCGAGCTGATTGCCAGAATAGATATTTTTCCAAAAATCTCGATCTGACCCGCAATTGCCCCATATCCCGCATCTCTGCAGAGGTTGGCAGAAAAATCGGCGATGTAGGTAATTCCGGTGATCTTAAGCAGAATCTTATAATAACTCTTCTGATCAGAAACATAGCCGCTCAATGTCTCCAGCAGTTCAAAAACAGAGGTCAGTCTGGAGACACTGTAGAAAATAATCAGCAGGCAGGCGGACAGGCTGATCAGCTGCGAAAAAGGCCCTTTCGTCTCTTTGAGAAAAAGAGCGAGCATCACGGCAGCCACTCCAAGGCAGGCAATTTTGATCATATTCACGGGCAAAGCCCTCCTTCCTGGAATACTTCTCATGATGCTTTCCGTAACTAACGATTTCACTGTTCAAAGCTGCAGCGCAGCAGGCAGCGAAACTGACAGCGCAATCACCATTAATAAGAAGCGGCGTAAATTGTCTTATTCTATGCCTGACATACAAGGTCAAAGCGAAAACAGAGATTTCACCGTCTCGAACAGCTGACTGATATAGGGCACTAGCCAGAATAGAACCAGAAGCAGACCGGCCAGACTTGTCAGAAACGCATGCTCCTCCCGGCCGCTCTGCTTCAGCACCTGGCTCAGGACCGAAACCAGGATCCCGACTGCCGCGATCTTAAAAATCAGATTAATGCTCATGGTTCACCTTCCATCTCTCTGGGTGCTCAGAACGCTTACGGTCATTCCTGGTCTAAATCCAATAGAATTGCAGCCGACTTCATTCAAAGCAATATGATGACAAGAGAAGCTCCCACCGCAGCTGAAAGTCTGCGGCAGAGCGTCCCCTTCTGCTGCCACTCCTCCTTTGCACGCTCTGTCAGATCTCCAAAGCGCTGCTGCTGCTTTTGAAGCTGGGTTCTCTGCAGAACCAGATCCGCTCCACACAGAGCTCCTTCCACATCCAGCAGAGCCTGGTACTCTTCCTCCTGAAGAAATCCAGCCGGTATTTCCTTTGCGGCACACTCCCGCCAGATTTCGTCAAAAGAACGCCGGTCCCGGGCAGCCACCTGCCCCGCGCAGGATATAAGCATGGAAGAAAAAGCAGTCGTCCCGTGAGCCGCCGCACTCCGCAGCGCTTCCGGAAGCGGCGTGCGCAGCCAGGCCATCTCCTTTTCCAGAAGCTGCAGACTCTCTGTCACTTCCTGAAAAAACAGCCAGCGCCGCTTCAGGCGGTGGTCCATCTCAAATCCCAGCATACAGCTGGCGGCAAAAATGCAGAACAGTCCGCACACTTTTAAAAATAAACGCATCCTAATCCCTCCGGCATTACCCTTTATACGCATTCCGATCTGTCTGGTTTTCAAGGAACACTGTCCTCATAAGCGGGCCCCGATCTGTCTGGTTTTATAAGAAGTATGTATCTGTTTTCCTGTTTTTAAATAGCACTTTTTTATCCGCGTCCAGGACTTCCCGCACCTCCCCGGCCATATGGGCTCCCGACAATACAACATACCGCTCAAACATCCTTCCGCTGACCAGCCGGGAAAGCAAAGGTTTCCGACAGATCTCATCCATGGAGGCACCATGCACTGTCGCAAGCAGCCGGCAGCCGCAGTGAAAGACACTCTCGATGGCGTGTCCGTCCTGTTCATCTCCCAGTTCATCCACGGCGATCACTTTGGGCGACATGGAGCGCAGAAGCATCCGCATACCCTCTCCCTTCCGGCAGGCGTCCAGCACATCCGTGCGCATACCGACTTCATTCTGCGGTACACCCAGATAGGAGCCGGCAATCTCCGAGCGTTCATCCACCACGCCCACTGTCCGCCCTGCTCCATAGACTCCGCCATTGGAAACCTGGCGCACCAGATCCCGCAGCAGTGTCGTCTTTCCTCCGCCCGGCGGGGACAGAATCAGGGTGTGGCAGAATTCTCCGTTCTCATACAAAAAGGGCAGCACCAAATCCGCACACCCCTTTCGCTGATGCGAAATGCGGATATTCAGAAAAGAAGGATACCGCATACTCCGGATCTGGTCTCTCTCCATAACCGTATGCCCCGCCACTCCGACCCGATGTCCTCCCGGCACGGTCAGAAATCCCTGGCATAGTTCTTCCTCAAACGCATACAGGGAATATCCGGATACATACTCCAGCGTCTCCTTCATTTCTTCCGCTGTCACCGGCCAGCCCTCCCCGGGATTTTCCGAGAGAAACCCCGGAGCGCACAGGGCAAATTCCGACCCGTCATACCGGATCAGCACCGGCTGGCGGATCCGCAGCCGTATCTCCTGTAATTTTTCATAATCCAGAGCACATCTTAGCAGCATGCTCCTCACATGCACGGACAGAAGCTGACTGACTGATTCCATGGACTCCATATGAAATGCCGCTCCCTTCTTTCCCTGGTTTTCTACCCGGTCAAGCCCTTACCAGTAAAATATATATGGGAAGAGTTCCGCGATTATGCATAAAAAGATTGCAATTTTGCCATGAGACGGCTATAATAAATCCGATTCTATATAATGATTCGAGCAGTAATCAGAAGTAAGTTAAATCAGTTAAGGGGCAGATTTCAAAATCCTCGTGATACAAAATGGGCTAAATCTGTTCCATTCCTGACCGTTTGTCCCTGACATAATTATCTTAAAAATGAAAAAGGTGGAAATCTATGAAAAAAAGAGTTGTCGTAGCACTCGGACATAAAGCCCTGGGCACTACTTTTCCGGAACAGCGCGATGCCGTGCTGCATACAGCGAAAATACTGGCTGATCTGGTGGAGGAAGGCGCACAGCTGATCATCACGCACAGCAACGCCCCGCAGCTGGGCATGATCCACACCGCGATCAATGAATACGCAAAGACTCATGAGACCTACAGCGCGCCTGTCGCGATCTGCTCCGCGATGAGCCAGGGCTACATCGGCTACGATATTCAGAATACCCTGCGCTCAGAGCTGCTCTCCCGCGGTATCTACCGCACAGTAGCTACAGTTCTCACACAGGTGACCGTAGATCCCTATGATGAGGCCTTTTATCATCCGATCAAGGTGATCGGACGCTATCTGACCGCCGAGGAGGCCGCTGAAGAAGAAAAGAAGGGCAATTATGTCATTGAGGAGCCCGGCAAAGGATTCCGGCGTATCGTTGCCGCGCCGAAGCCTCTGGACATTGTGGAGATTGACGCCATCAACACGCTGGTGAATGCCGGACACATTGTCGTCGCGGGCGGCGGCGGCGGCATCCCGGTGCTGAAGCAGCGCAACCAGCTCAAGGGCGCAAGTGCAGTCATTGAAAAGGACGCCGTCAGCGGACGGCTGGCAGATCTGGTTGACGCAGACCTGCTGCTGATTTTAACCAATGAGGAGTTCGTTTATCTGGGATATGAGTCAGAGCATCCGCAGCCGATCCGGGAAATGAATGTCGCAGAGGCGCTGCAGCACATCCACAACGAAGAGTTTGGCAAAGACAAAATGCTGCCGAAGGTTGAGGCTTCTGTCCACTTCGTCTCCCAGAAAGCAGGCCGCAGCGCCGTGATTACCTCTCTGGATAAGGCAAAGGAAGCTTACCTTGGAAAGACGGGGACGATTATTGCCTGACCCACAAAATATTTTTTCATGTAAAAAGGTCTTGCTCCCGCAAGACCTTACTATAGTTATAACAATCACTGGTTCAGCCTTTACGAATTTAAGCGAACAAAATTTCGGTGAGTTTCTACAGAATATTCAGTTCTTCCCGGTGCTCCCCAGTCCCCCGCGGTCGGGCGCGTCCAGCGCGTCGACCGTCCGAAAGGTCAGCTGCGGCTGATGCTCCATGATACGGAACTGGCAGACGCGGTCATTGGCGTGAATTTCCGTGTCGCGGACCGCCAGGGCCGGCATATACCACCAGTCGTTCGGACCGGCATAGGTCTCATCGATGATCCCCATATGGTTGGTCTGAATGATTCCAAAATTTTTAAAGGTGGAGCTGCGCGGCACAATGTGCGCCTCGTAGCCCGCCGGCAGCTGCATCGCTACCCCCAGCGGAATCAGACGGAATTCGCCCTTTTTCATGGAAATATCCTCGGCAGCCCGCAGATCGATCCAGTCGGACTTGCCGTCGATGTATTCCAGATGCTTAATAGTATTATTTAAATATTGAACGCGGATTTCTTTATTCATAGCTTTCCTCTGAATTTTGCGATTCTTCTGAAACTGAATTGTGTTCCTCAGCCTCATGAATTTGTTGTTTTAGTTCCTCATATATAGCAATCGCTTCAACAATATCTTTGCGCACAGATGCCGGTGAATCATCATATCTGCTATGCGCTTCCCATCCGGTTATATCATTCGCCATATTCATTAATCGCTCTGACAGAGTCAAGTCCGAATGATCCATCACTATATTGATCAGGGTCATAATGTCATGTGTTCGATAGCCTCTATAAGTTTCATCCAAACCACATATTGAATGCAATGCATATTTAAGTGCTTTTTCTATTCCCTGCTGCACATGGTACGCTGCCATATCATCAAGAAGCTCGTCGTTTGAAGGATTTCCTTCTGGGCTTATCAGCCATCTTGCCGTATAGATATCTCTGTCAGCTCGATCCATCAACATACACAGCTACCCCCTTTGAATCAATTTCTTTTCTTAGTTTTTCACCAAGTTTATGGTAAAATAAAATATCACAGTTAAAATCACAAGCTTCATTAAAATCATACATAGGACGGCGCAATCGTTTATCGCTCGTTTCACACGAAATATCCAGACACATATCTACATCACTTTCCTCGCGGCAATCATCTGTAACAGCACTTCCGAAAATAATCAGACGCTTCACAACTCCGGTTTTCCTTGCAATCTGAATCACCCTTTCTACTTCTTTACGTTTGATCACATTTACCATAGAAGTATCAACCATTTTATATCCCGCCTTTCACACGCAAAAGATTCGAATAACAAAAAGAATGGCACTCAATATGCCCTCCCGGCAAACACTGCCACGGAGCGGGGCTGCATGCGGAAGGTGCCGTCGATCCGGCGTTCTTCATTTTCCTCATAATAATATCTGCCGTTCTCATCTCCGGTCGTATTGACGCTTAAGTACCATGCTCCGCCGCGCGGGATCTGAGGCAGGCCGATCTCGATTTCCTCCCAGTAGGAATTCACGGCAATGTAGACGATGTCGTCGCGCCCCTTCTGGCGGTCGTATCCGGCAAAGCAGACGCCAATCATCGGCGCATTGGGCGGCAGCTCGGTGATCTCCGGATTGGTATAATGCGTGCGCAGGGCGGGCATGCCGCAGACTGCGTCGGGCAGACGCTTCTGGATGATCCTGTGCCGGAAACGATAGTGGATCATAAATTTGAAAAACTCATAAATATCACGGTTTTTCTCCAGATAGCTCCAGTCCAGCCAGGAAATCTCATTGTCCTGGCAGTAGCCGTTGTTATTGCCGAACTGTGTGTTGCAGAACTCATCGCCTGCATAAAACATCGGCGTGCCCCGGCTGCACATCAACACCGTGCAGGCGTTGCGGATCATCTTCCGACGCAGGCGGTTCACCTCCGGGTCGGAGGTTTCCCCTTCCGCTCCGCAGTTCCAGCTGCGGTTGTCATTCGCACCGTCCGTGTTGTTCCAGCCATTGGCCTCGTTGTGCTTCTCGTTGTAGGAATAAAGGTCGTAGAGCGTGAAGCCATCGTGGCAGGTCAGGAAATTAATGCAGGAATTGTAGCCGACATAATTTCCATTGCCGTTCTCATCCACACCTCCGTACAGATCCCCGGAACCGGCCAGACTCCAGGCCGCAGTCCCGGAGACCCAGTTATCGCCCTTTAAATAAGAGCGCATCACGTCTCGGTAGCGGCCGTTCCACTCAGCCCAGCGGCGGCTGGCCGGAAATTTCCCCACCTGGTACATACCGCCCGCATCCCAGGCCTCAGCGATCAGCTTGACATTGCTCAGCACCGGATCGTAGGCAAGAGAACGCAGCAGGGGCGGATTATTCAGCGGCGTACCGTCCTCATGACGCCCGAGGATGCTCGCCAGGTCAAAGCGGAAGCCGTCCACCCGGTAATAAATCGTCCAGTACCGCAGGCAGTCCACAATCATCTGCTGCACGATTGGGTGATTGCAGTTTAAGGTATTGCCGCAGCCGCTGAAATTATAATAATTACCGTCCGGCGTCAGCATATAGTAAACACGGTTGTCAAAGCCTTTGAAGCTGAAGGTCGGCCCCAGCTCATTGCCCTCTGCCGTATGATTGAATACCACATCAAGAATGACCTCAATGTCATTGCGGTGCAGCTCGCGGATCAGATTTTTCAGCTCGCCGCTGACCCGGTGCACGACCGCCGAGGCCGCATAGCTCGAGTTCGGCGAGTAAAAACAGACCGGGTTGTAGCCCCAGTAATCGAGAAGCTGCCGCCCATTCACCTTCCGCGCGTCGCGGGTTTCATCAAACTCAAAAATCGGCATCAGCTCCACCGCGTTGATCCCCAACTCCTTCAGATAGGGAATCTTCTGCCGCAGGCCGTCAAACGTCCCGGGATGATTCACCCCGGAGGACGGATGCTGGGTAAAGCCGCGCACATGCAGCTCATAGATCACCAGGTCGCTGAGCTCCTTCTTCGACTGCGGCACCGCGCCCCAGTCAAAGGAATCCTTCATCACACGGGCGTGATAGGCCTTCGGCTTAGGCGCGCCCCAGTGCCGCTGTCCCGCCACATCCCTTGCGTAAGGATCCAGCAGCACCGCCTGTTTATCAAAAAGCAGCCCCTTCTCCGGGTCATAAGGCCCGTCCACGCGGTAGGCGTACTCAAACTTATCAATATCCAGTCCAAACACGATCATTGCGTAGACATCGCCGATCTTATATTCCTCCGGAAACGGCAGCACCGCGTATGGTTCCTCCTCGCCATTGTGGTAAAGCAGCAGCTCACAGGAGGTTCCCTCCTTCGTGTGAACCGTAAAATTCACGCCGGAATCCAGCGCCATCGCTCCATTCATATCAAAATACCCCGGCCGAACCATAAAGCCGTTGATCGCGCGCATCGGGCGGATCGACAGAGGGTAGTCAAATTGGATGTTCTGTCTGTTCATAGTAGGTCTCCATATGCTTTCTCATCATTTCTACGCCGAAACTATAACACAAAATTTCCCTTCTGTCGACCATAACCCTCCGTTTAAACAGCGCTAAAGAATAAAAACTTTTCGCAATAAAAATACTTGTATTTTCCCAC
>JAJBVE010000032.1 GCA_020859995.1 Clostridiales bacterium | reverse complement strand
CGCAGCAGCTTGTTCACCACATACGGATATGGGTATTCCGCTTTCGCAATCGTCACCGTCTCACGTTTCACCGCAATTGTCTCCGCCATCAATGATACAATCATGTCGATCTGCATCTTGTCTGAATCTGATTTGGCATCAAAAATCAGGGTGTCATACTCAATATTCTTTTTGATGATGTTTGTGTAGGTTGTTATCGCATCCATCCCATCAATCACATCCGGCATCAGCTCCTCGCGCGTACACGCACGCGTTGATTGATTGATCAGATCAGTATTACTCATATCAGTATTATTAATATCAGTATAATTAGGGTCGGTTTTTCCGACGGTAACAGGTGGACTTTCCCGACCTCCGGAAGTCGGATGATCCGACTGCATGAAGTCGTTTTTTCCGACCTCGACAAGTCGCTTTTCCCGACTTTGATAAATCGGAGATTCCGACTGCGGCAAATCCGCTTCGCCGGCTCCGAGAATTGGGTATCCACTGACTCTTGTAAAACCGCTTCCAGAGCCACCCATTACTCCTCCCTGTGAATCTTCGGCGGACTCATATTCGTGCAAAACCGCATCCACAAGACTCGCTTCTGCTTTGTTCCAGAAATCTTTCTTTCGCTCTGCAATAGATTCCGGTTTCTTTGGCACATTCCCATAATCCTTGCCGCCTGATTCAGCCGTCTTGCACTCATTCCTCTCTGCCTGTGCCTTTTTATTTTCAGTGCATCCCGCTATTTCACCTTCTCTCTGCTCTGGCTGCTTTCCATCATTCTTCAAATTCGAATCTGAGTCTTCTCCTCTCTCCATTTCAGAATCTTCCGGCTGCTGCTTTGGTTTTGCGATAAAGTTCTTCACATAGATCGCATCCGGTTTCCCAAATCCCTGTTTCACACGGTCAATCAGACCAATCCCCTTTTTCATATCCAGTTCCGCAAGAATCTTCATTGCCTTATCCCGGCCGCAATTCAGGTATTCTGTCACTTGTTCAATCGTGAAAATGATGTAAACCCGCTTTTCGTTGTCCACCCAGTGATTTCTCAGAGATAGGCACATTCGGTCCAGCATCAGCCCATACAGCACCTTCGCGTCGCAGGACAGCTTCCTGAAATATTCATCCGTAAACAACAGCTTTGGGATACGGTAAAAGGAGAACTGTTCCGACTCATACTCATGGAAATAATCAAACTCGAATTTATTCTCCATATCACACCTCCATTTCTTTCAGGAGTCTTGTCTTGTTATCTTTGGAGTGAGCGCGGCCTGCATCTGAAATACAGGCCACACCCAGTCAATTTGTTCTCCCTCCGCTCAGCCACAATATTCCGGATAGCGGATTTTCACTGCTTCCCAAAAGTATTTTGCATAGCCACAGCTGAACAAATCGCTCACGGAATACTCAGCACACTCACGCAGCTTATCTTTCGAGTTCTTGATGCCATACATACTCGGTGTCCCGTTACAATAGAGGTTAAAAGCCATCCGGACCGTTCGCATACTGCCGCTTGTCTGCCACCCCTCATGAAGGCATTCCGGTTTCACGTTTCCACTCCTGAAATCATAGATACGATCTATGTGTTCCCGCGTATCCCGGTCAATGCCCAGGCAGTACACCAATGCTTCGTGGTACACATCACACCATCTGCATTTTTCCAACGATTGCAGGCAGAACTGTTCATGCTCCGCATCCCTGAATAAAATTTCATTGTTTTCCCTGTCATTCGCGGTATTGTAAGTTGTATAGCGCATAGTAAAATCTCCTTTCCGTTCTCCTGTGGTTTTGCTCTGTATATTCATAGTTTTCTGTTTCATAAGGCTGTAGCCAGTGTCAAAAACAGCGGTATCCGACTCTGGTCCAAAAGAATTCATCATGCAGCTTTGAAAATAGTTGTGTAAATAATTCACCGGGAATTACGTTTTTTCCGCTGCTGTTCCTGTTGCATCTGCCGCCTTTGTTTCCACTGTTCCAAAAGCTGGATAATCGTTTCTTCCATCTTTCTCGGTGTGTAATCCTTCGGGAAATACTTTCTCAGGACATCCGAAGTAAACATTACTCTGTCCTGAACCGGTTTCTTTTCCTCTGACATAATGGCCAGCATCGAATCTTCCGTTAAACGCCCATCCTGGCTAAACTGTTTCAAACGCTGTGCCTGAGAGAGTGACGGCGTTGCCTGCTCATAATCCATGGTTTCAATCAGCATTTGCTGCTCTTCCGGTTTCAGGAACGACAGTTCATATGCCGGGTTAAAAGCAATCTTCTTTTCATCCACCATATCAAGTAGCGGAGGGATTAGTTCTGTCAGACGGATAAAACGGCGTACCGTATCTTTACTTACTCCAGCCTCATCCCCTACTTTTTGCACAGACAACTTCTGCGCAACTTGCGTAGAAGTTAAATCTGACCTTGTTCCCTGATGTTTAATCGCATCCAGCTTCATCTTAAAAGCGAATGCTCTCTCACTCGGAAGTATTGTTTCTCTTTGCAGATTGCTATCCACCATAAGCAAAATCGCTTCATCATCATCCAATTCACGCACAATCACAGGCATTGTCTCTTTTCCTGCCAGTTCACAAGCTCTATGCCGGCGATGGCCAGAAACAATCTCATATCCTCCTTCCGGCGATGGTCTTGCAATAATCGGAACCAGAACGCCATATTGCTGCACGCTCTCAACTGTTTCCATCATTTTTTCATCATCCAAAACCTTAAACGGATGATCTTTAAAGGGATGCAATTCAGAAATAGCAATCTCCTGCACACGTTCCCTCTCATCATCCGCCCGTCCTTCATCCGTCTTAAAAAGATCATCGACGGACGCAAGTTTTATGTTTTTCGCGCTGCTTTTCAATACTCAACACCTCTTTCGTCAGTTCCATATATGCTCCCGCCACTTTCCCTTTCGGGTCGTAAGCATAGATACTCATGCCAGCTGCAGTTGCTTCTTTTGCTTTTACTGAAAACGGAATTTCCGTTTTAAATACATTGATTTTTCTTCCGTAAGTGTCCCTGATCAGTGACGCCGT
>JAJBVE010000161.1 GCA_020859995.1 Clostridiales bacterium | reverse complement strand
GGTGCCGTTCACACTGTCCAGGCTCCGCAGCCCCGCAAGAATGTCCTGCATTTCCGTATTCGTCAGCAGAGTCCTCTCCATACGGTAATTATCCATAATGGAAATACCGCCGTTTGCTCCCTGCTTTGTCACAACAGGAATACCTGCTCTGCACAAATCCTCCACATCACGGTTGATCGTCCGTCTGGAAACCTCAAACCGTTCCGCCAGTTCCGGTGCCGTCACCGTATCCTTCTGCAGCAATATCGATAAAATGCCAATCAGTCTGTCTATCTTCATTCAAATAATCCCTTTTTTCAATCCATCCCTTCCAGCAGTTAAAAACACGCCACTCACGTGTCATGTTTCTATTCTAGCAAATGATACGCTGTCCTTCAACCCAAAACTGCACCTCTCAAAAAAATAAGGCCTACCAGCCATCTCAAACGAGACAGCCGACAGGCCTATTACCATCCTCATATCAGGACTGCATTCCGCAGCCCCACACTCTTACACGCTCACCGCATGCTCCAGACTGATCCACCCGTTCCGTCCGCTCTGGTACGCTTTCAGCAGTCCCCATCCGGCAGCCGATCCTGTCCCTTCGGAAGTCTCCACAATCGTGAACACGCCCTTCCCGGTATACTTCCCGGTCTTCGCAAACCCAGTTCCAGGACCCGTGCGGATATTCAGGTTGCTGATGCTCACCTTCACCTGGAAGCTTTCCGTCTCCGCACTTTCAGAAGCATCTGCCTCTGTCAGTGCGCCGACATATACCACATTTCCATCTGCATCGAATACAGAATAGCCCTCATACTTATCCGCACATTTCTTCGCGTTCGCCAGAATCTTATAGGCCCCCTTCTGGCTCTTGCTGTCCACCCAGGTCTTCCGCACCCGGTACAGCACCGTCCCGGATGCTGCCGTGTCCGCCGCCCCGGACGCAAGCGCCGCCTGGAATGCCTTCCACTGGCTCTCATCCCCGGAATCCGCATTCCATCCGATGATCCCCGGACACAGCTTCCCGGTCACGTCGTAATGACGGATCACGTGGTCCGCGTCAATGGAATACTTCTCATACTTCTCCATCAGATACCGCGTCAGCTCCACAGCCTTCGCCACAACCGCATCCGTAAAACTCCATGTCTTATCATTCGCGGACGGCACCTTCCCCGTGCTGTTCGTCGAACAGATCTCGATCCCTATGGAATTGGCATTCTTCGCCACGCCATGCAGGGATCCGCCCTTCGTGGAAAGTTTGCTCCCGCCGCAGTGCTCAATGCCCGCAGCCAGTCCACCTCGCTTACCGCAGCTCCCACACCGATTGCCGCCACCAGCGACTGCGCCACCGTCTTGACCGCCCGGATCCCCGCATTCTTCCACCATTTCTTACTCATTCCACATCCTCCTTCTCATTGATGGCCGCAAGCGCGACCTCCTCCAGAAACCTTGTGTACTTGTCCCTCGCAGACTCTGCGGATTTCAGCCCGCTGTCCACTTCTCCGTTCGTGTGACCGTGTTTTAACGCAAGCGCCACACCCACCGTCAGTTCATTGTTCGCCGCAATCATCTCCAGCTGCAGCCGCGCCTCCTCCGCCCGCATCTTCGCGTGCGCTTCGCTCCTTTTCTGTGCCTTCAGGAGCCGGTTCCCCTGCTCCGCACAGACAGCACAGATGACCGAAGCCACCGCCGCGATCAGAGCGCAGATAATGTTCACCATACCGCATTCCCCCTTCCTGTTTCTTCTATATATATCGGACAGGGCTTTTCCTGTCCGCTGCGCCGTTGCTGAGCGCCAGTGGCGCTCGTTTAGCAACGACCGAAGCGGCAGCGTAGACCCGCGTCCGGCTTATGCCGGAACCATTCCTCTCGCGGCCGTGTGCATAAATAAAGCGGCCCTTTCAGACCGCATTGTTTTCCGCTCCCTCAGATCCCGGAAGCGCATTAACCTTATTCCGTTTTTTCCATCAGGCCGTCTCCGTCAGCGTGTACGTGATCTTCATAGTCATGTCCGATGTCTTCACCACCGCCGTGTCCAGATTATTGATGTCGCCAGATAAGGCGTCAGCAGCGCCAGGTACCGCTTCGTGATGGAATACTCGCCGCCCCAGAACAGCAGGAAATTCTTATACCGGAACATCGGCGTCCCGGAATACTCGAACCGTTTACTCCCCACCGTCTGGATCACCGTGTCGTCCGCCTTGATCTGGAAATCATATCCGATGATCAGATCCTCAATCCGGTCAAGGAACAGGCCGTAGCTGCCGCCGCTCAGGCTGTATACCCGGCAGAAGTGAATCCCAAGCTGATCAGCGTCACATCTGCGGAATTCTCCAGGTTGATCTTATACACGCCCGCCGCGTCATAAGAAGGGATGTAAACATATCCGTCCCTCACCACGCACTTGTTCCGATAACTCGGATAACCGGAATAACTCCGGTATCCGGCATAGGTCAGCGCGGCATTGCTCAGCGTAAAGCTCGCCTCCGTATAGGTGTAATCCGTTTTGGAAATCCTGATCCACAGCAGTGTCGCACTTCCGGAAGAATTCGCGCTGTTCCCGAAGCCGTACCAGTACCCGTCATGCCCATCCACAAACGTGTGGTAGGTGGATGATGGCAGGAATGTCGTACAGGTAATCGTCTTTGTTTCCAACACCGTTGCCGTGGAATCATCAATCTTTTCTTTCAGCCCGATAGACAAAATCGGGATCCGGAACTTCGTAATAACAACCGACGATGAGGAAAACGCGATGGAAACCACCGTGTCATTTTCAAAGTCCACCTCCACTGCATTAAACAAAAGCTTTGTGATGTCATCGTCCAGGGACTGGTTCAAAGCACTCATCAGCAGGAAAGCGGAGCTGTCATCCGCAATGCTGCCATAGCCGCCCACACCTCCCAGTGCGCTGGTCAGTGCCACTGCCGCAATCGTGCCGTTCCCCTGCGTGTTCGTAAATTCCCATACGAACTGATACCCGTCATCCGTCGCACCGCCCTCCGTCTGGCTTAAGCTGCCCCGCTGCAGATCCGTGGATGAATTCACAT
>JAJBVE010000103.1 GCA_020859995.1 Clostridiales bacterium | reverse complement strand
TCATCGGGCTTATTCATCGGGCTTATTCATCGGGCTTATTCATCGGGCTTATTCACCGAAGTCTCTAATATAAAAGCCCTAATACCAGCATATAGTATTCCGGCAGCTTTCCTTCTTCCATCCACAGCAGCTGCTGATGCAGATATTTTGTCACAGTCAGGCCAACATTTCCTCCCAGGGCTTCGATGGAGTAACGCATCCGTTCCGGATGACGGCAGGGCAATCCTCGCCCCCGTGTGCAGAAACCGCTGTCAATCATCTGTTCGTCCGCCGTTTTTGATCCTTGCTCCCGCGAACATTCGGTGCAATATCCGCCGCTTAGCGAAATGCTCCCCGGCTTATTCTTTTCCATCAGCAAAAGTTCTTCCGCCAGAGCATTTTTATAGATTCCCATAATCTTCGCGGTCAGCCGGGATGCTTCCTGTGCAGAATAAGATCCGCCGGTCAGGCTTTCCGGCAAATATATTTTCTCTCCAATCAAATGGAGCATATCATACTTTTTCCAGTAACTGACCGGGTCAAAATCAAATTCCGGGCAGGACCAGGTCTTATTATAGTTCGGACATGCGCGGCAGTATTCAACAAACGTCGCCACATCCACGCAGGTCTCCAGATATTCCTCAATCGAAACATCCGCCTCATAACGTTCCGTGCGGAAATTCCGGATCTCCATCTCCGTTAAATCAATTCTTTCTGATTCTGTCAAAGTATTCCCTCCTCTTCAATCTCTGCAATCTCGGCCTCATAGGCCGCCCAGACCGTCTCCGGGATCTGGTCACAGTATTTATAAATTGCATATAGGATAGACATTTCCTTCACTGATGTCAATTTAAAATTTCATTTTTCACTTGCGTTTTATGTCTTTTCTAGTAATGGCTATAGTACCGGTCTCTCACATTGTCTTCCGACCTACATATCTTATAATGAGCTATCCAGAGAGCGCCCTTTTACACATATTGCGTTCCTCATGGGTAGTTTCGAAATAGACTGGTCAGGAGGTATCACTGTGAATCCATTGCTTGAACTAAACAGCGTATGCTATGCATATCACGGTAAAAATGGAGAAACCAGGGCCTTATCCGATATCTCATTTCAGGTATTTCCCGAAGAATTTATTGCTATCGTCGGCCCTAGCGGCTGTGGCAATGCGATGTGATAGCTGCGGCAACAAAAGGCCCGGCAGCCACTGGTTCCCGTTCTTTTCAATGGCTGCCATAGATAGAATCCTGCCTCGCAGGATTCTTGCGCGGGCCGGGTGCAGCTTCAGCTGCAAAACTCCCTGCCCGGCCCTGCGCATCATTTTATATTCTGCGGGTGCCGCAGGCTCCCACAGAATATATATGGGCTTCCTCCCCATCCCAGACAACCTTATCCAGAATCAATCTCAGATACTCTCTTTTCTCAGGCACGCTTAAAGTATCGAAACAATTTTTAAAGGACGACAGTTGTTCCATCAGAAATACAAGCTGCTGGGAGTCGTCCCGTACACTTATCTCCTTTTCCTGCTGCCTGGCCTTTTCCTGTTCCAGAGCGTTACACTCTTCATTCAACTTTTGCACCTGTTCTTCGATCTGGCTGACAAATGCCTCACTTCCGGATGACCTGGCAAGCGCACCGATCAGATTCTGAATTTCTTTTTTTCGCTTCTGGATTTCTTCTTCCAAAACATCAGCTGCGTTTCCTGCAATACTTTTGGTATCGTCCATATTGTTCTTAATTTTTCCGAGTATGGCATGAACACCTGAATTCTCATCCATATATTTCAGCAGATCACGGCAGACCAGTTCGTCCAGTGTATTTCCCTGCACGTTCGCTACTGAACATTTTTTTCCGTGTGTAGTATCTTTATATTCACAAATATAGGAAAATTTACGTTCTCCTTTTTCCGATACCTGCTTGGCATCATAATACTTCGGCCGCATTGCATGTCCGCAGGAACAATAGAGCAAGCCCGAAAGAAGAGCTACAGAATTATGAGGTTTCCGCCAACTATCCCCTTTTTCTCTGTTCCTTTTCAACAAAAGCTGAACTCTGACAAATTCCTTTCCTGAAATAATTCCTTCATGCCGCCCACGGGCAATAATCCATTTCTCAGGTTCTGTATCTTTGTTCTTATACTCTGTCGAAGAGGTCTTCCCATAAGCGATCATACCATACTGTCCATCCGCTTCTTCCTCCTCCATACAAACCTGACAGCCAAGGTTGCAAAAATAATCATAGCCCTCTTTATCCGCAGTACAGTACACCGGATTTGTCAGAATATCTCTGATCGTTATGATCGTGTATTTTTTTTCCCCTTTTTGTAAAAATATCATTTGTCAGGAAATAACTTGAGATGCTCGACAAAGACTGTTTTTCCAGATATTCTGAGAAGATAAACCGAACCGTCTTTAATTCCTCTTTATCCGGAACCAACCGGAAGCTCGTTTTACTCTTGCCGCTGATCGTAACCTTCGCCTCCGATTTTGCCCGGAACCCCAACGGAGTATTACCGCCAAGCCAGCGGCCCTTTCTGGCCAGCATAATCATATTGTCTCTGACACGCTCAGCAATCTGTTCCCGCTCCATCTGAGCCAGAACCCCGGCAAAGTACAGCATCGCCTTGCCAATCGGCGTGGTTGTGTCAAACCGTTCCTTGATGCTGATGAAAAAAATGTTCTTCTTATCTAGCTTTTCAACCAGATTTGCGATATCCGCTATATTTCTTCCCAGCCGGTCCAGCTTATAGCAGACCAGATAATCGCATTCGCCCTTATCAATCCGTACCATCATTTTCTGGAATTGCGGACGCTTCGTATCCTTGCCGGAGTATCCTTCATCTTCAAACTCTACAATCTCCGCTTTATCCGCACCCTCTATATATTTCTCCACATATTCCCGGCACATAACGAGCTGATTTTCTACACTCTCGCCACGCCCGGTCCATTTCGACTTCCGGCTGTATATAAAAATTCTCATAATTATTTCCCCCTGTGTCAAGCATAAAATGATCCTAGCGAAAACAGTTAACGGCAGGGTACTTTCCCCGCCGTAAAATCTGACACTCATATAATCCATTATCC
>JAJBVE010000112.1 GCA_020859995.1 Clostridiales bacterium | reverse complement strand
ATCAGTCTGCCTTTGGAATCAATCGTATGATTGTATTCTCCCATAAACATCATGACGCACCTTCTTTGCCGGGCGAATCCACAGATGGCCTCCCACAATCCTCCATGTATCCACCACAAAGTTCCACTTTCTACCACCTGGTGCTTATGATACCCCAGATTTTCAGAAAAAACAAGCATTAATTTTATTTTTCCTCCATATGCATTGTTTTTTTCTGTCACTCACAATATCTTGTGGAAAAGCCCTGGTTTTTGCCCGCACCCCGCGCAGGCAGCAAAGCTGCCAAAATTCCTCTTGCGCCCCTGTGCATCAAAAAAACAGGAGGTTTGTTATGCCTCCTGTCTGTCTTTTCTTTTGTAATGAACTGTCATAGCCCGCAAACACACGCGGCTGTGCGCCAGATCACTTCCAGATCATCCTCTGACCATCCCTACGCGGTCGCAAGCTCCAGATATTGCTCCACCAACCGGTCTACAATCAGGCTCTGCCGGTAGACTTCCTCCACTTTTCCCCCACTTCCTATAAGCAAATCCAGCCGTGTTCTTTCTTGCTCAATCTGTTTTATCAATCGTTCCTTTTGGGTCATCTTCTCTCGTTCTCCACAATTTTTTTATGATCAAAAGTGCCAGCGAAACTGCCACAAGAATGGCGGAGACCACTTGCGATACCGGCAGCCCGGTTCCAAACAGGATCAGCTGATCTGTGCGCAGGCCTTCGATCCAGAAACGTCCCGCCCCATACAGCAGCAAATACATCAGAAAAATATCTCCCGCGCCGCTTCTGCTTTTTTTACCTTCAGACGTTTCAATTCCTGCGGTCTCGAAACCGGTATTTTCGCGGCGGATCGTCTCCTGATGGAGAGTTTCTCTTTTCATGGGGTTCTTCCTGCCGATCCGCTTTTTTCTTCTCGAAAAGGTAAGGAAAAGAAGGATGACCAGTACGCCAAGGTTCCAGAGTGACTCGTAAAGGAACGTGGGGTGCACCTGAATATATTCAACTCCGTCAATGCTCTCCAGATGCGCGCGCATCGCGTCCGTAATTTCCGAAGCACGGACATCGCTCAGGGGAAGCTGCATCGCGAACAGGTTGTCCGTATAATCACCGAACGCTTCCCGATTAAAAAAGTTGCCCCATCTCCCCAGGGCCTGACCCCATACCAGACCAACAGACATGGTGTCTAATGCCAGAAGGCTGTTCATCTTCCGTATGTGGCAGAATATCAACACTGTGAGAACTCCGCCGATCACACCTCCATAGATTGCGAGTCCGCCTTTGCGGAGGTTTACGATTTCTGACAGATGAGTGCTGTAATAATCCCAGGAAAACACAACATAGTAGATTCTCGCGCATACCAGAGCCACAAGGATCGCCGCGATTCCCAGATCAAAGTAGTCCTCAGCATTCTGTCCGGTCGCCTTCGCCACTCTCATGACCAGCCACAGGCCAGTCATCATCGCGATAGACAAAACCACACCGTAACAGGCGATTTCCAGTCCGCCCACCTGAAAGCTCTTGATCACATGCGTCAACATAATTCCCAGATTGGGGAACCGGATGGTGCCTTCCATTTTGTGTCACCTCATACGTTAAACCGGAACAGGATCACATCGCCGTCTTTCACAACATAGTCCTTTCCTTCCAGCCCGACCAGCCCCTTTTCTCTTGCTGCCGCAAGAGAGCCGCAGTCCAGCAGATCGCGATAATTGACGACCTCTGCGCGAATAAATCCGCGCTCAAAGTCCGAATGAATCTTACCCGCAGCCTGCGGAGCTTTCGTACCCTTGCGGATCGTCCACGCACGAGTTTCTGTTTCGCCGGCCGTCAGAAAACTCTGCAGACCGAGCAGACTGTAGCTGGCTTTTATCAGTTTCTCCAGTCCGGACTCTTTTAATCCCAGATCTTCCAGAAACATTTGCTTTTCGTCATCCTCCAGCTCTGAAATTTCTTCTTCGATCTTAGCGCAGATCACGAAGACCCCGCTTTCGGTCATGGCCGCGTAAGAGCGCACCTTCTGCACATAAAGATTAGAGGCACCGTCGTCAGCCAGATCGTCCTCATCCACGTTTGCCGCAAAAATGACCGGTTTCGCCGTGAGCAGGTTGTACTCCGCGATCCACGCTTTTTCATCCTCATCCTCTGTCTGGTAGGTAATGGCGAGCTTCCCATCCTCCAAATGTGCTTTCAGCGCCTTAAGCAGCTCCACTTCCTTCGCCGCCGTTTTATTATTGTTTGCCGCGCGGCCTGTCTTTGCGATACGGCGTTCGAGAATTTCCAGATCAGAAAAAATCAGTTCCAGATTGATTGTCTCGATATCTCGAACCGGATCGACAGAGCCGTCTACATGGATCACGTTGGTGTCATCAAAACAGCGCACAACATGTACGATCGCGTCCACCTCGCGAATATTTGCCAGAAACTGGTTTCCCAGTCCTTCTCCTTTTGACGCTCCCTTCACAAGTCCGGCAATATCTACAAACTCGATCACTGCCGGCGTTACCTTTGCGGAATGATATAGATCCGAGAGCAGCCCGAGACGCTCGTCCGGAACCGCCACCACACCCACATTCGGATCAATTGTGCAGAAGGGGTAATTCGCCGCTTCTGCTCCAGCCTTTGTGAGAGAATTAAACAATGTACTTTTGCCGACATTCGGCAATCCAATGATTCCCAGTTTCATATTCGTATACCTCTGTCTATTTGTTATTCTCAGGCACCGGTTTTATCGGGCACCTGGTTCCTGTTCTCTTTTCTGAGCACCGCCCAAACGCGAAGCGAGGAGCATTTCCACTATCATAGCTCTGCCGGAAGACTCCGTCCGCATTTTATTCATAATCTGTATAGCGCGACATTACTTTCAGCATTTTTTGCACATTCTCTGTCCGATTGCCGCCGAATACAGCGGAACCCGCCACACAGACATTCGCGCCAGCCAAAAGGACTTCCTCGAGCGTGCGCGCATTGATGCCGCCGTCTACTTCAATGTCAAGATCCAGTCCCATTTCCAGCGCCTTCCGGCGCAGGGCGCGGATTTTTCCTGTCATTTCCGGGATATAGGCCTGTCCGCCATAGCCCGGATTGACCGTCATAATCAGCACCATGTCCAGGTAAGGAAGCACATAATCCAGAGCACACAGAGGAGTGGCCGGGTTCAGAGCAACCCCCGCGCGCAGTCCCATTTCCTTAATGTCATGAATCGTTCTTTGCAGATGCCGGGCGCTTTCCGCATGGACAGTGATGCTGTCTGCTCCGCACTCGGCAAAATCCCGGATATATTTTTCCGGTTCCACAATCATCAGATGCACATCAAACATACAGTCCGCCACCGGACGGATGGAGGAAATCAAAGGCATCCCGAAAGAGATACTGGGGACGAAAACCCCGTCCATCACATCTATATGCAGATATTCAGCTCCCGCCTTCGTTACGGTGTCTACCTCATTCCCTAGTGTTTTAAAATCTGCCGCCAGTATGGAGGGCGCCAAAATATTCTTCCGGTTCATTTCCATTCTCCCGTTTTATGATGTTCGGTATATTTTTTTCCTGTTTTTCAGTTCCCTTGCAAGAAGCTCATAGCTCTGATATCTCGCGCGGTGGATTTCTCCTCTTTCTACCGCTTCCTTTACCGCGCAGTCAGGCTCCCTTAAATGCATGCAGCCCTGAAATCGGCAGTCTGTCTCATAATTGCCAAACTCGTAAAAATAATCCTTTAATTCCTCATACTCAATATCCTGTAAATACAACGAACTAAATCCCGGTGTATCCAAAAGATAACTCGGTGTTTCAAAAGGATCCTTCTGTCTAAGGACAAGTAACTCGGTATGCCGGGTCGTATGCTTTCCCCTGTCGATTTTTCTGCTGATCTCTCCGACTTCCATGCGCCCTTCGGGCAGGAAACAATTCGTCAAAGAAGATTTCCCTACGCCGGAAGGACCGGCCAGCACCGTCGTTTTTGCGTCCAGCAGGGAGCGCACCCGGGCAAGCCCCTCTCCTTTCTCCACGCTTACAAAACATACTTCACAGCCGCATCCCCGGTAAATCTCTTCCAACTGGCGCATCTGCTCCTCCGCTGCCAGATCTGTCTTATTGAAGCAGACGATCACAGGAATATCCTGGTGATTCATCAGAATCAAAAACCGATCCAACAGATTCAGATTCGGCTGAGGATGTGTAACCGCAAAAACGACCATCGCCTGATCCACATTGGCAGCCGCCGGCCGGATCAGAGCATTCCTACGCGGAAGCAGCTGATCAACATTCCCGGTCTTAGAAGCCGCATCCAACACGGAAATCTCCACATTGTCACCTACCAGAGGTTTCACCTTCTCCTTGCGGAAAATTCCTTTGGCCCTGCATTCATAAATTTCACCATCAGCAGCATGTACATAATAAAAGCCGCCGACCCCTCTGATTATCTTGCCCTGCATTCATTCACCATTTAAGAAACCTCACTGAACGTGATCCCAGAGTACTGAATCGTACTGGTCACTTCGCCCGTCTCTTCATCCAGCAGATAGACATACGCAATGCCGGTCGTTTCTCCATCTATCCCAGCCACCTGCAGCAGATAGGGGAAGCTCGTCGTTCCTTCAAAAACGGTCGTCTCCGTACCATTCTGATACAATGTAATTCTCACCGGCTGTCCGGTATATCCGGACGGAGCGCTTAAGGAAGCATTGCACTGCCAGCTGCCGCTCACGGTCGATCCGGAGTCCCCCGATGCAGGGTCTGCAGCCGCAGAAGAATCTGATGATGTCATATCAGAGGTCGTCGTGTCCGAGCCTGACGTATCGGATGATGTCGTATCCGAGGCTGCTGCATCGGAGGCCGTCGTGTCCGAGGTCGTCGTGTCCGAAGAGGAGGAGTCTTCATCATCAATAATGGTAATATTGTCATCATCCGAGCTGTCAGATGCTGACGTTCCCGTGCTGATGTAGATCGTAACCGTACTTCCTTTCGGCACCAGCCCATCCGTATCATCCGCACTGGTACGGGTGACCAGTCCTTCGCTGATGGTATCGCTGGACTCATACGCATAAGCAGCTGTAAGCCCAAGCATTTCCAGTGCTTCCTCAGCTCGTTCCACCGTATAACCGGTCACGCTCCAGAGCGTCTTATATTCTACTTCGGCATCTTCTTCCGTCTGAGCGGCTCCCTGACTCACATACAGAGTAATCACATCCCCTGCGCTGACCAGTTCGCCTGATTCCGGATCCGTCGAAATCACATATCCGCTCGCCACTGTATCGCTGTATTGTGTCTGATCGACACTGTACTGCAGACCGCGCGCAATCAGAAGCGCCTGGGCCTGAGTAAGCTCCATGTTGCTCAGGTCATCCAGCGTAAAGCTGGAAACCTCCTCTGTGGCCGTTTCACTCTCAGTCTCAGACTCTGTCTGTATTTCCACCGGCTCTTCGGTACTGGCAGAAGTTTCAACGACAATGCCGTCTCCGTCAGAGTCAGTCCGATTGCTGCCCGAAAACTTCATCAGCCCAAGCGCGTTTGCCAGAAGCGCGAGGAAAACAAATCCAACCACTACCGCGATGATGATGCCGCCCAAAGTCACAGCTTTCTCCAGCTTCGGATTCAGGTCACTGTCTGATTCCTCAGACTTGTTCTTTTTCTTTGAGGATGTCTCATGAGTATCCTCCAGATGATAGCTGGCTTCTTCCTCATCCGGATCGCCATGGCCATCCCCCTGGTCATCATCATAAATGCCATAATAATCCTCATAATAATCATGAGTCATCGGGTCATCCGTCTCATAACCCGTTCTCCAGCGTTCTCCCTCATAAGAGGCTGTATCCGCTCCCGCGCCAGACACATCCTGGTACTGGCTTTTCTGATAATAGCTCCCCGGCTGCCAGGCACGGCTCTGCACAGACCCTGTCTCCTGCGCGTGCATATTCGCCGCGGCGCCCACATCCATTGACTCATCGTAAGAAGGAAGATGCTGCTCGGATTTGATCTGCTCCATCTCATCTTTGGATATCACGATAGTCTTGGACGTGCGGTCTTCCGCCGGCCATGTCACAAAATCCCCCTCCGGATTCACAAGAGATTCTCTGAGGTCCCGGATCAGCTCTGTCATATTCGGATACCGGCGGTCCGGACTCTTCTGCGTACATTTTAAAACAATCTGGTTCGTACTATAGGGGATCTCGGGAAATTCTTCCCTGGGGCCGTGCATCTCATCCTGCAGATGCCGCAGCGCGACAGCCACCGCCGTATCCCCGTCAAACGGGACATGTCCGGTCAGCATTTCGTACATGGTGATCCCCAGCGAGTAAATGTCACTCTTCTCATCGCTGTATCCGCCTCTGGCCTGCTCCGGCGAGCTGTAATGAACCGATCCCATCACGCCGGATGTCATCGTATTGGCGGAAGCCGCGCGCGCGATTCCAAAATCAGCCACCTTGACTTTTCCGTCTGTGGAAATCATTATATTCTGCGGCTTAACATCTCTGTGGATAATTCCATTATTGTGTGCCGCCTCCAGTCCCGCGGAAATCTGCAGCGCGATGCTGGTCGCCTCCCGGGCGGAAAGATGTCCTTTATCCGCAATGTATTCCTTAAGGGTAATCCCCTCCACCAGCTCCATCACAATATAATTAATCCCGGCTTCCTCGCCCACATCGTAGATGTTGACAATATTGCCATGTGCCAGTCCCGCCGCAGACTGTGCTTCCACACGGAATTTGGAAATAAACACCTTATCCTCACGGAATTCCTTTTTCAGTACCTTGACCGCCACAAATCGATTGAGTTTGTGATCCTTCGCCTTGTACACATCTGCCATTCCGCCGGAACCGATTCTGGACATGACTTCATATCTGTTTTGTATAAACATACCATGATTTAACATAAATCTTTCTCCATATCCTGTCCATGATTTATTAGGAAATCATGGATGAAGGCCGCGTCCATCGCGCGGGCGCGATTTTAGCTGCGCGGCTCTCCCTTTATCAGACCTCGGCAAGAACGACCGAAATATTATCTTTCCCTCCGTTCTTGTTTGCCTCGTTTACCAGATGACACGCCGCTTCCTTCGGCGAATGATACTTCCTGACGATCTGCAGAATCTCAGAATCCTCTACCATATTAGTCAGTCCGTCCGAGCAGAGCAGAATCCGGTCTCCCTCTTCCAGCTTTACATCAAAAAAATCAATCCGCACCGGCGCCTTTACTCCGATCGCCCGTGTAATCACATTTTTATCCGGATGCGTGCGCGCGTCTTTACGCTGTATCTCCCCCATCCGAATCATCTCTTCCACCAGAGAATGATCTCTGGTAATCTGCGAAATCTGCTGGTCAATCAGGTAAAGCCTGCTGTCCCCTACATTGGCTATATACAGACAGCCGTCCCTGACCACAGCCGCAACCACCGTTGTCCCCATGCCTTCGAGCGATTTGTCCGTAGCCGCTTTCTCTATCACACGGTCATTGGCATAATGTATCGCCTCGGAAAGGAGCGCAATCGGGCGCTTTTCTTCTGCTTTCTCCAGATATTCGATGATTGACTCCACTGTATAGCGCGAAGCCAGATCGCCTGCGTTATGTCCCCCCATGCCGTCCGCAACAATCATCAGGTTGGGAAGATTGCCTACCGGATGCTCAGAAGCATAGATAAAATCCTGATTAGAGGAACGTCTCATGCCAACGTCTGTGATGCTGTAAATCCTCATTGTGCTGATCCTTTCTTGTAACTGATCGGTGCATTTGGGCCGCGGGCAAAGCCTGCACACACAGTTCCACTATTCAAAAGCCTTATCCGCGCTCAGGCGGCTTCATACCAAAACGCTCCGTCCGCAGACAGAAACTCCGTTATGGCTGTCGGTTTTCCATATATCCTTTGCGGAGCTGTCCGCACGCGCCTCCTATGTCGCGTCCCATTTCTCTCCTAATAGTACAACACGTTTTCCCATATTTTTCAAGTTTATTTTTAAAAGCAATGACCCTGTTTGTCTCTGGCGCGACATACGTTCTCTCTCTGACCGGATTGACCGGAATCAGATTAATATGGCAAGGGAATCCTTCCAGAAGCGCGGCAAGCGCGCGCGCATCTTCCAGAGAATCATTCACGCCGCTCACCAGGCTGTATTCAAAGGTCATCCGCCGCCCGGTCCTGTCAAAATAATATCTGCATGCGTCCAATACCTCACCAAGTTCATATTTTCTCGCGACAGGCATCAGTCTCTGGCGCTTTTCCTGAGAGGGTGCATGTAAAGAGAGGGCAAGCGTAATCTGAAAATGTTCGTCTGCAAGCTTATGTATGCCATCCGGCAGTCCGCAGGTCGATACTGTAATGTTTCTCTGGCTCAGATGCAGACCGTTTTCATCCGAAAGCAGCCTCACAAACCGAACCAGACCATCATAATTATCCAACGGCTCTCCCGTGCCCATAACCACCACATGGGTCACGCGTTCGCCTGTCAGTCGCTGGATCGAATACACCTGATCGAGCATCTCGGATGGAAGCAGATTCCTCGTCAGTCCGCCGATCGTCGAAGCGCAAAAGGAACACCCCATACGGCAGCCCACCTGAGAAGAAATACAGACGGAATTGCCAAAATGATAGCGCATCAGCACACTCTCAACCACATTGCCATCTTGCAATCCAAACAGATACTTCTCCGTGCCATCCTGCCCGGAGATCCGCCGATCTACCAGCGTATGTGATGTATAACTGTATTTACTGCTCAGTCTTTCCCGAAGATCCTTTGGCAGGTTGGTCATCTCGTCAAAGCTGCGGGCGAGCTTCCGGTGCATCCAATCGTAAAGCTGCCGGGCACGAAAAGTCTTTTCACCCATTGCTTCCATCTCTCCGGTCAGCTCGAGGAGGGTCCTGCTTTTGATATCATTTTCAAAACTGTCCATCTCATCCCTCCCCTATTTTATACTGCAAAGCCGCTGACAGCGACGCCTTTGCCCTGCATAAAAATACCTGCGCCGCAGACACATTGCCTCTTTGGCATGTCTCTTATCCGAACCTGGCGAAGCCTTATCTCGGTTTGAAATTTCTGACTTCTGTAAATATCATGATTCCTGGTCCCGGCGAAGCCGCGCAATGAAAAAACCGTCCGAAGCATGCACACCCGGCAGCAGCTGAATAAAACCGCCCGCTGTTGTGCGGCTTTTCAACTCGTCACAAATATAAGGATCGATGCTCTCCAGATGAAACGGAAAGTTTTCCAGGAACCATTTCACGTTAAACTGGTTTTCATCCGCGCCGATGGTGCAGGTGCTGTAAACCAGTGTCCCGCCCGGGCGTACATACTCCTGCGCATTTGTCAGAATGCGCCGCTGGATGCGGATGATGTCCGACTGCTGTTTTTCAGACATTTTGTATTTAATGTCCTGCTTTTTGCGGATCACGCCCAGGCCGGAGCAGGGAACATCCGCCAGTACGATATCTGCTTTCTGCCGGGAGTCCTCATCCAAAAGTGTCGCGTCCATCCGCATCGCGCGGATGTTGATCATCTCTGAGCGCTCAATCGTATCCTGCATCAGGCGTACCTTGCGTTCTGAGATATCCCGTGCCTCTACGTACCCGCTGCCCATCAGCTTCTCCGCCATGTGCAGACTTTTTCCACCCGGAGCCGCGCAGACATCCAGACAGTAATCTCCCCAGTTCGGCGCGGCGATCTCCGACACCAGCATGGAACTGACATCCTGTACCAGAATCCAGCCCTTTCGGAACGCAGACACAGAGCCAATGTAATTATAATTGGAAATTTCCAGTGCATAATCAAGATAAGGATGCCGCCGCACCGTAATTCCCTGTGAAGTAAGATCCGCAATCACCTCTTCCACGGAAGCCTTCGTGAGATTGCACCGCACGATGGTGCCTCTGCTCATATGCAAATCTTTGCACATTACTTCCGTCGTCTCGTAGCCAAACTGCGACACCCATTTGTTCAGCATCCAAACCGGATACGAATACTTCACAGACAGATAATGCAGCGGTTCCTGCTGCGGATCCGGGTAACGGACCTGAGAAAGCCGCCGGGCCGTATTGCGCAGGACACCATTTACAAATCCTTTCAGATTGTAAAAGCCCTTTCTCTGTGCCAGAGAAACCGCCTCATTGCAGACGGCAGAATCCGGCACACTGTCCATGTATTTAAGCTGGTATACAGACATCCGCAGCAGATTGCGGATCAGGGGCTTCATATTATAAACCGGAACGTTGGAAAACTGCTCAATAATGTAATCCAGCTGGATCATATGCTCCAGCGTACCCTCTACCGTCCTGGAGATAAACGCACGGTCACGTTTTTCCAGATACTGGTATTTTTCCAGGGTCTGGTGGAGCACCACATGGCTGTAAGCCTCCTCCTCTGTAATCTCCATCAGGACGCCCAGACAGATCTCGCGTAAATTCACCGGTTTTGTCATCTGCGCCTTCTCCCCCCTGAAAGAATCACCAGCCGTAAAAGCTGTAACGCGGAAGCCGCCAGACCCGCTACATAGGTCATCGCCGCTGCGCCCAGCACCTTCCGGCCGGCCGAAAGCTCCTGTTCGCCCAGAATATGCGTATCCTCCAACAGCCGCATCGCGCGCGAAGAAGCGTTAAACTCCACCGGAAGCGTGACCACCTGAAACAGCACTGCCAGCGTGAACAATACAATCCCGGCCGTTATCAACGGCTGAAAGGAAAAAATCCATCCGAAAAAGAAGATCGGCCATCCCAGCGAAGAGCCGATGTTCGCGGCAGGCACCAGAGAACTTCGAAAAGCGAGCGGCGCATATCCGATGCGATCCTGCACGGCATGCCCGCACTCATGCGCAGCCACGCAGACCGCCGCCACAGAATTCGAAGCATAGGTACTGTTCGAGAGTCGCAGAGTCTTTGTACGCGGATCATAGTGATCCGTCAGTTCGCCGGAAACCCGCTCAATTGTGACATCATAAATCCCAGCGCTCTGCAGCACCTTCTGCGCCGCCAGCGCACCGGTCAGATTGCGCATACTGCGTACCTGGTTGTATTTGCGGAATGTATTTTTGACATGTGCTGATGCCGCCAGTGAAAGAATGAGCCCGATGATTACCAACAGATAGGTCCAGTCAAACATGTAATAGCCATAATACATTTATTTTCCACCTCCCCGACTCACTTTATCACACTTTTCTCCGCTCGTAAAGCGACCACCCCCGCTTTGCATCTTAAATCTTTCCTAAAAATGTATTTTCAGTGTTCACAAGGATTTATAAACCTTAAAGTAGTACACTTTACCAGGCACACAACCCCGATTTTCCGTTTCAGAATTGCTCACCTTCCCGCACAGGGTAACCGCGCAGAAATGCATCTATGCTCATTCGTTTTTTCCCTTCCGGCTGTACCTCCAGAATGGAAAGCACGCCGTCACCAGTCTGAATATAAAGAGCATTTTTTGTAACGGTACTGACCGTGCCGGGAGCACGCCCGGAGACCGCGCAGACATCAGCACCAGTGCCCTCTTCTGCTTCCATTTCACTTTTAGCAGACAACTTCGACGCAGCGATAGAATCCGTCAGTTCATTCGAATCCACGACCTCCGCCTTCCAGATCTTCAGGTGCTTCCCACGGAAAAGCGTCCAGGTCCCCGGCCACGGATCCAGCCCGCGGATCCGGCATTCGATTTCTCGCGCACTTCTGGTAAAATCAATCTGTCCGTCTTTTTTCGTCAGCATGGACGCATATGCAGTCGGACTTATCGCAGGCTGCTTTTCGAATTGCGCCGTCCCCTCATCCAGCTGGTTCAGCGTGCGGATAAGCAGGTGCGCACCCACCTGACTCAGCTTGTCAAACAGGCTGCCCCCCGTCTCCCCCGGGGCGAGCGGCACAATTTCCTTTAAAATCATATCTCCCGTGTCCAGTCCCTCATCCATGCGCATCGTCGTCACGCCAGATTCTCTCTCTCCGTTGACCACAGCCCACTGGATCGGAGCCGCGCCGCGGTATTTAGGCAGCAGGGAAGCATGGACATTGATGCAGCCATAAGGCGGCAGATCCAGGATCGCCTTCGGAATGATCTGGCCGAAGGCCACTACTACAATCACATCCGGCTGCAGTGTACGCAGCACTTCCAGCCACCTGGCTTCCCGTATTTTCACAGGCTGATATACCGGAATGTCCGCGGACAGCGCGACAGACTTCACCGGCGGCATCTGCAGCGCCCCGGAGCGTCCTTTCGGCTTATCCGGCTGTGTGAAAACAGCCTGTACCTGATATTCATCCGAATCAATCAGAGCCTTCAGCGTCCCCACCGCAAAATCCGGCGTCCCCATAAAGACTACATTTTTTATCATATTCTTATCACTCCATCTATATTCCGGTCCAGCAAAGGCTACGGGCATTTTTACCAATTTCTTACTCTTCCGCCGCTTCTTCCGGCTCATCTGTCACTTCAAAAAGATCGCCCTCGACTTTTTCAACATACATAATACCCTTCAGATGGTCGCACTCATGGCAGATTGCCCGCGCGAGAAGCTCCGTTCCCTCGACGATCCGCTCATGCATATTTTCATCAAGCGCCTTTACCTTCACATAATTCGGCCGGGTCACCATGCCCGCCTGGCCGGGCAGACTTAAACAGCCCTCCTGGCCGGTCTGTTCCCCGTCTGTTTCGAGAATTTCCGGATTGATCAGCACAAGAGCTTCGCTGCCCTCTTCCCCGATATCAATCACTACGATCTGCTTGAGAATCCCCACCTGGGGCGCGGCCAGACCGACGCCGTTCGCGTCATACATCGTATCCAGCATATCCCGGATCAGCAATTTTATGCGCGGCGTCATCATCTGCACCGGACGGCATGGTTTTGTCAATATTTCGTCTCCGTAAATTCTGATATTTCTCAGTGCCATTTTTGTATCCTGCCTTTCAAAAAATTATAATGAACGACGAAAGTCGTTTTTGCTTTACGCAAAATGTTAGCAAAGTGTAAGAACACGGGCGCAGCCTTCTCATGCATCATTGGGAATTCCAATGATTCGGACAGCCGCAGAAATATGCTTTCAAAGAATGGAATAATGAACGCATCTGCTTATATAAGTTCACCGTTCAAAATTAATCAGAATATCGCTGAATCCGCTGTTCATCCCAATATACTGCTCCATATAGTTTTTGACCGCTGTCAGGACCTGCCCATCCTTATGACGGATGTAGATCGCCATGCGGTAGATGTCTTTAATTTTGGAAACCGGCTCCCTGGAAGGGCCCATCACTGCTGCCTGGTATTTAGAAGCTACATGGCTGGCAAAACGCGCCAGATAGGCGGCAGCCTGCTTCAATTGCTCTTCGTCCGCCGCGGCACAGTGGACCGTCATCATAGAACCCGTCGGCGGATATCCGGAAAGTGTGCGGTAATCGATCTCCTGCTCGTAAAACGGCTCGTATGACTGCGAAGCGGAGCAGGTAATCGCATAATGATCCGGCTGGTAGGTCTGAATCACAACCTCCCCCGGGATCTCCCCCCTGCCTGCGCGGCCTGCTGCCTGCACCAGCAGCTGGTAAGTCCGCTCCGCCGCGCGGAAATCACTGACATTCAGCGACATATCCGCCGCAAGCGCTCCGACCAGAGCGACTCCAGGAAAATCGTGCCCCTTCACAATCATCTGTGTGCCGACCAGAATGTCCGCCTCATGATGCCCGAAAGCCCGCAAAATCTCAGCATGCCCGTCCTTTCCCCTGGTCGTATCCGCATCCATCCGCAGGATCCGTGCTTTGGGAAACAATTCGGCCACAACTGCCTCAATCTGCTGTGTACCAGCCTTGAAACCGCCAATAAACGGGGAACCGCACTTGGGACACTTATGCAGAGCAGGTCTCTCATAACCGCAATAATGGCAGACGAGCCGTCCGCCCTCGTGCAGGGAAAGGGAGACATCACAATGCGGGCACTTCATCACATGTCCGCACGAACGACATAAAACAAATCCGGCATACCCTCTCCGGTTCAGAAACAGCATACTCTGTTCTCCCCGTTCAAGGGTATCACGCAGCTTTTCTGTCAGGGCACGGCTTAAAATAGAGCTGTTGCCTTCCCGCAGCTCGTTCCGCATGTCCACAACCGTTACTTTGGCGAGACTGCCGCCGGTCGGGCGGTTCTGCATCGACAGCAGCGTGCTCATCCCCCGCTCTGCCGCGTAATAGGATTCCAGCGACGGTGTCGCTGAGCCCAGCACCAGGATGGATTTCTCCAGCTCCGCCCTCTTTCGCGCCGTCTCCCGCGCGTCGTAGCGGGGCGTCGACTCGCTTTTGTAGGAAGGCTCATGCTCCTCGTCAATAATAATCAGCCCCAGATGCTCAAACGGCGTAAAAAGCGCAGACCGGGGACCGATCATCACATCGATATCGCCCATCTTCGCCCGTTCAAACTGGTCATACCGCTCCGCCTGCGTCAGGCGCGAATGCAGGATCGAAATCCGATCCCCAAACGCGTGATAAAACCGCACGACATTCTGATAAGTCAGCGAAATCTCAGGAATCAGCAGAATCGCCTGTTTTCCCTGACCCAGTGTCCGGGCAATCAGCTCCATATAAACGGCCGTCTTTCCGCTGCCCGTCACCCCATGGAGCAGGAACTCTTTGTACCCCTCATCCATGCTCTGGCTGACCGCATCCACAGCCGCCTGCTGCTCCTCGCTGAGAGCAAAACCGGTGACCGGAGTTTCCACAACCTCCGCCGCAGTTATCTCCAGACGGTTCTCCGCCTCAGACCGCAGCTTCTGCAGAATCGCCGGCGTCCGGTAGACCTGCTCTGTCTCGCAGCGGATGAGCCCTTTCTCCTCCAGAGACTGCAGGACAGGCTTCGTGATCCGAAGTGTCCCGGTCACCACCTCCTGCGGCAGAACTGGCTCCTCCAGAAGCGCTTCCAGGAGCCTCGCCCTCGCCGTCTGGTGCTTCTTCCGAAACGTCTCGAGCTCCTGCTCGGCTGTCTGAAGATCTGCGGCAAGCACTACTCGTTTTTTCTTTTTTTCCGGAACTGTATTTCGAAATGGAAGAACCGTGCGCAGAGCCTGAATGGTCGTTGAACCGTAATAGTCCCGCATCCAGAGCGCCAGCGAAATCAGCTTTGATTCCGTGCCCCGGCTCTCATTCACTCGCCTTGCTATTGTTTTCAGCTTTTCCGGAGGACAGGACAATTCCCGCGACACGCGCAGCACATAGCCTTTTACGAGCCGGTTGCTATTTCCAAAGGGGAGCTCCACCACATCTCCCGGCTCAAGCATGCCGGCCAGCTCCGGGGGAATCCGGTACTGAAAGGTCTGATCCAGCTTGCTGTGTGAAATGTCAATAATGATATCCGCATACAAATCCATCTTTCCTCCCCCGTTTATGCCGCAAATCCCCCGTCAGACTGTCCTCCAGCTTCTGCAGGGCTGCTCTATCATTGCTATCATTTTCTATCCTTGCCCGGCCCACAATCTGTCTAAAACATCAAAAAAGCGCTCCTTTGGGGCCGCCGTTTTTCGCAAAGCGGTTTTATGCAGTCAAAAGACGCAGTACCGCTGCCTCTGCCAGCATCTTCCTCTTTCTGTTATCCTCAGCCGGCGTCTTCCTCCAGAATTTCCCGGATCAGCACTCTCTCATCCATCGGATACTGGACGCCCCGGATCTCCTGATAATCCTCGTGTCCCTTTCCGGCCAGGACAATGATATCACCCGGCTCACCGTGGTGAATCGCCCAGGCGATGGCTTCCTTGCGGTCCGTGATTTTGATATATTTGCCATCCGTCTTTTCCATGCCGGTCACAATGTCCTCGATTATCGCTTCCGGCTCCTCAAATCTCGGATTGTCCGAGGTGATAATGGTCAGATCTGCAAGCTTTCCAGAGACCTCTCCCATCTCATAACGGCGCAGCTTCGAGCGGTTGCCGCCGCACCCGAAAACACTGATCAGGCGGTGCGGATGATACTCCCGCAGCGTTTCCAGCAGACTCTGCAGCGCCATCGCGTTGTGCGCATAGTCAATCATCAGCGTAAAATCATCGGATACCTTCACCATCTCCACGCGGCCTTTTACCTTCGCAGTCTTTAACGCCTGGCGGATATCGTCGATACCAACCTGAAAATGACGGCAGATCGCAATCGCTGTCAGAGAATTATATACACTGAATTTGCCTGGGATGTCAATCTCTACATCAAAGCGGGGCTCGCCATCCACAGAGCTCCTGCTTTCCTGCGCAGCTGCCATTCCTGCTGGCATTCCTGCCTCTCCTTCGTCTTCAGCGCCGCACAGCGCTCCTGCCCGGCAGCCTTTCTCGATTCCGGCCTCAGCCCCGGACTGTGTCTTCCATGATACGGTATAAGAGATCCCCAGATAGCCCGGCCGCGAAACCAGCTGCATATTCTCCGCACGGATGCCGGCATTTTCTGACAGGCCAAAGGTCTCCACCTCGCAGGTGTGCCCCTTTAAAATGGCCTCCAGATGCGCGTCGTCCGCGTTCAGAATTCCATACCGGCACTGCCGGAAGAGGCGGCTTTTGCACTCCAGATAATCCTCAAAGCTCGCATGCTCCGCCGGTCCGATGTGATCCGGCTCAATATTCGTAAAAATACCGATCTCAAAGGGAATCCCAGCCGTGCGCTCCAGCATCAGCCCCTGAGAAGAAACCTCCATCACCACCACCTGGCAGCCCGCGTCCGCCATGCGGCGGAAATATTCCTGAATCGTATAAGACTCCGGCGTCGTATTGTGCGCCGGAATTCTCTCCTCCCCGATAATCGCCTCAATCGTGCCGATCAGTCCGACCTTGTAGCCCGCTGACTCCAGAATCGACTTCACCATATAGGTCGTCGTCGTCTTGCCCTTTGTCCCGGTCACGCCGATAATCCGCATTTCATTCGCCGGATACCCAAAATAGGCCGCCGACATCAGTGCCATCGCCAGGCGCGTATCCGCCACCCGGATCACCGTCACATCCTGCGGCACCTCTATCTCATCCTGAACCACAAGCACCGCAGCACCCTTCGCCGCCACGTCCGCCGCATATTTATGTCCGTCCGTCACGGCTCCCTTTATGCAGAAAAACAGAGAACCCTCTTCCACCTTCCGCGAATCATTGACCAGGTTCTTCACCTCGGTGTCCGGCGAGCCCTGCACACACGTATACTCCATCTTCTCTAAAAGCTGCGTTAACCTCATCTTAGGTCCTCCATGTTTTTTCTATCTTATGATTCAAGTGACAAAAAGGTATGAGCCCGCGCTGGCCAGGTGCAATGTCATAAGAATTGCCGACAAAGCCGGAGGGTGCTGAGTGCCAGCGGCACTCGGTTAGCCCTCGCCGGGAGGCATCCCATCCTTTGGATGGGATATTCGCCGACCAAAGCGAAGCGTAGACCCTTTTGACGTGGGCTTCAGCCGCAAAACTTTCCTCGCCGTATCAAAATCTACGATCATCGGATAAATGCATCATACCATTTCATAATAGACTGGTCATCGTTCTGGTATAAATTATCTCCCAGAATATAATCCAGAATCTCCTCCTGGGCATAGGAAAGCTCGTTCCGGCGGTTCTTATTCTTTGGGTCCAGTTTCGCATAGCACAGCATCTCTATCGCATGAATACAAAATTCTGATGCTCCCAGCTTATCGTTTTTATTTTTTTTTCGGATTGCCCTCGCCACTTCGCTTCCCGCATTGGCGATCTGCTCTCCGACCGGCATATCCCACCATGTTTTCAAATCAGCCATTTTTTTACCACCTCTTCGATTCTTTTCCGGGCCTTTGGATCTGCTACAGTCCTCCCGACTCTCGGAAACCCTGCTTCTCTGTTCCTCGGTGCGTTTATCAGCGAGTCGTACTCTATTTCTCCATCTTCATAAATATTAATTCCATAGAGGTTCATCTGACTGGAACCATTATCCAGCAAAAAAGTCTCAAGATCCGCGTGCAGCTCCGCATTAACAGCAAGCAATTCTTTCTCTATATCAACCACAGCTTTTACCATGTCGTCAAAAAAAGTTTCCCGTTCAATATGCATCAGTTCATTTGCTGTGACCTTTTTATCCAGGATCAACATACGAAAAGCCTCCCCACTCAATATTGCTCAGTCCGGGGCATCGTTTTTATCTCCCCGATACAGCCAGACACATTCTACCACGTTTCCCGGATATGGACAAGAAGTAAAATCTCTCTGCGCAGCACACGCAAAACGCACAAAACACCCGGCCTGCACCAAACAAACCGGGTATTTCTAAATCGTGTGTGATAATATCTGCTCGAATTTTTACTGGAAATCAATGATCTCCGTCCAGCGCCGCAGAAAGGCCTCCTCCTCGGGAATGCCCTTGGTCAGCTGCGCGGCCGCTGCGATCGGCAGCCATTTCTGCACGTACTGCTTCGCTGTGTCGCTCTTTTTGCAGAAAAGATCCAGATAAAGATCTGCCTTTTTCTGATTCTTCAGCGCAAATTCCAGATAGGTGATTGCCGCGTCCCCGCTGGCGTTGCCCTGTGTCGCATGCGCCCAGTCTACAATTGTCATCGTGCCATCCTCCCGGACAATGACATTGCTCGGATTAAAGTCGCCGTGGCAGAGTTTCGTATGGTTCGGCATGGCATTCAGGCGGGTATTCAGTTCATAACGCGTGGTAGCATCGATCTTGTCCTTCAGGCTGTCAATCTTCCGCGCGAATTTGTCCTTCTGCAGAGTCAGCCTCGGCGCCTTTTTCGCGTGCATGGCCAGCTGCGCATCCACAAACTGCTCCATGTAAGTCTCGATGTTGATCGGATCATTTGCCATCTTCTCTTCCAGAGTTTCCCCCGCTACATACTGAATGGCAAGAGCCCACTCTCCATCGATTTCCGTCACCTCCAGTACCGGCGGAATGTCCAGGCCGCTCTCCTCCACCCTCGCGGTGCAAAGTGCTTCGTTAAAGACGTTCGCTTTTCCATGTTCCTTTGTAAATACCTTGACAATACGGTCTCCGTCCTGATAGACGACCTTGTAGGGGCGCGTTACGAATAATTTTTTATCCTTTAAATTCATGGCGGTCCTCCTCGCTGATTGATTTCCTGGCTTTCTCCATGAGACATGTAAGGCCTGATAATCCCTGACTGGTTATCTTCCAAATGGATATTTCCAATTATGTCATCATAGATCAATCCTTCATTATAAAACAAGCTCCACCTGTTTTTCATAAAATCATTTTCATCCATTGTTTGCTTCTGTCTTCGGATGCTGATATAACAGCTCTGCTTCGATTCAGGGTAAGGGCAGCCCATACTTTGTATGGGACATGCCCCACTTCCCTTTCAGCACCATCCGGCGAACATCACTGGCTGTCTTTTCCGTAGTACGCCTTCAGATAAATCTCCTTCAGCTCAGACATCAGCGGATATCTCGGGTTGGCTCCCGTGCACTGATCGTTAAACGCCTGCTCGGTCATCTCATCCAGCGTATCCAGGAAATACTGCTCATCCACGCCATAGTCACGGATGGTCGGCTTGATTTCGATTGTGCGCATCAGTTCTTCGAGCTTGTCAATGAGCTTATCGAGCACCTCCTGATCCGTTTCGCCGGTCAGGCCGACCGAACGGCCGATTTCCGCGTAGCGGGCAAGTGCGTGCGGATACTGGTACTGTGAGAAGGTACCCATCTTGGTCGGGACCTCCGCGCTGTTGTAGCGGATCACTTCGGTGAGCACCAGCGCGTTGGCAATGCCGTGCGGAATGTGATGGAAGGCGCCCAGCTTGTGAGCCAGGGAGTGATTCACGCCCAGGAACGCATTGGCAAAAGCCATGCCTGCCAGGCAGGAAGCGTTGGCCATGTGGTCTCTTGCCTCGATATCATTGCCATCCTTATAAGCTCTCGGCAAATAGTCAAACACCAGCTTGATCGCACGCAGAGCCAGGCTGTCCGTAAAATCAGAGGCCATGATCGAGACGTAAGCCTCAATCGCGTGGGTCATGACATCAATACCGGAGGCGCAGGTAAGGCCCTTCGGTGCGCTGATCATGTTGTCCGTATCTACGATCGCCATGTTCGGCATCAGCTCATAATCCGCCAGCGGCCACTTAATGCCGGTTTCTTTGTCCGTGATGATCGCAAATGGTGTCACCTCAGAGCCGGTACCGGAGGAGGTCGGAATCGCTACAAAATAAGCCTTTTTGCCCATCTTCGGGTAGGTGTAAATCCTCTTGCGGATATCCATAAAGTCCATGGACATGTCTTCAAAGTCCGCGTCCGGGTTCTCATAAAGCACCCACATAATCTTGCCCGCGTCCATCGCAGAGCCGCCGCCGAGGGCGATGATCACATCCGGTTCAAAAGCCGCCATCGCCTTTGCTCCGGCTCTCGCCGAAGCCAGAGACGGATCCGGCTCTACATCTGAAAAGCAGGTGTGCACGATGCCCATCTCATCCAGCTTTTTTTCAATCGGTCTGGTATTTCCATTTTTATATAGGAAGGAATCGGTCACGATGAACGCGCGCTTCTTGCCCATCACGGTGCCCAGCTCATCCAGCGCCACCGGCATGCAGCCCTTTTTAAAATACACTTTTTCCGGAGTCCTCATCCACAGCATGTTCTCTCTCCTTTCGGCAACGGTCTTAATGTTGAGCAGATGCTTCACGCCCACGTTTTCTGATACAGAGTTGCCGCCCCAGGAACCGCAGCCAAGGGTCAGGGAAGGAGCCAGCTTAAAATTGTAAAGATCGCCGATGCCGCCCTGAGAGGAAGGTGTATTGATCAGGATCCGGCAGGTTTTCATCGCCGCCGCATGCTTAGCCATCTTTTCCGTCTCATTGGTATTGATATAAAGAGAAGAAGTGTGTCCAAAGCCGCCGTCCGCTACCAGACGCTCGGCCTTTGCGATCGCCTCGTCAAAGGTCGCCGCCTTGTACATAGCTAGCACCGGGGAAAGCTTTTCATGCGCAAACTCCTCACTGATATCTACGGATTCCACCTCACCGATGAGGATTTTCGTCCAGGCCGGAACCTCCACGCCTGCCATCTTCGCGATGGTATAAGCAGACTGTCCCACGATTTTCGCGTTCAGAGCGCCATTGATAATAATGGTCTTGCGCACCTTCTCCAGCTCGTCGCCCTGCAGAAAATAGCAGCCGCGGTACTGGAATTCGTCTTTCACCTGCTGATAAACGCCCTCCAGAACTGTCACAGACTGCTCAGAAGCGCAGATCATCCCATTGTCGAAGGTCTTGGAGTGGATGATGGAATTCACCGCCATCCGCACGTCCGCCGTATCGTCGATAATCACCGGCGTATTTCCCGCTCCCACACCCAGAGCCGGTTTGCCGGAAGAATAAGCCGCCTTTACCATGCCGGGACCGCCGGTCGCCAGAATGATATCTGCCTCACGCATCACCAGATTGGTCAGCTCCAGGCTCGGAACATCAATCCAGCCGATGATCCCCTCCGGAGCACCCGCTTTCACCGCAGCCTCCAACACCACCTTCGCCGCCTCAATCGTGCTCTTCTTCGCGCGCGGATGCGGACTGATGATGATCGCGTTTCTCGTCTTCAGCGAAATCAGGGTCTTGAAAATCGCCGTAGACGTCGGGTTGGTGGTCGGAATCACCGCCGCGATCAGACCGATCGGCTCGGCGATTTTCTTAATTCCATAGGTCGCATCTTCCTCAACCACACCGCAGGTCTTCGTATTTTTGTATGCATTATAAATATATTCAGAAGCGTAGTGATTCTTGATCACCTTATCCTCTACCACACCCATGCCGGTCTCCGCGACCGCCATTTTAGCAAGGGGGATACGCGCTTTATCTGCAGCGGTGGCCGCAGCCTTAAAGATTTTGTCCACCTGCTCCTGCGTATAAGTCGCAAAAATCCTCTGCGCCTCTTTCATCGCAGCCATTTTCGCTTCCAGAGCCTCCGCTGTGTCAATGATTTCCGGGATGTAAACTTCAGTACTTGCCATGTTGAATCCTCCTCAATATTGTTCTGCACTGTTTTTGATACAGGATTTGTCTACTGCATATTCTGTATCGGTTTTCATGCAGGATTTGTCTGCTGCATACTCCGTGTCAGTTTTCATGCAGGATTTGTCTGCTGCATACTCCGCGTCGGCTTTCGTGCAAGAGTTGTCTGCTGCATACTCCGCGTCGGCTTTCATACAGGGCGCAGATCATTTCTGGATGTTGCAATCTGCTTCCTGTATTTTCCATATTTATAAATTGCATTTTCTGGTTGATAAATAATTAACGTTAATTTTTATCAATCTTTCGGTATTATAACCGTTGATCTCTCATTCGTCAACCCAAAATGTTATACGAAAAAAATCGGGAAAAAGATGATTTCGGGTACACATTCACGAATCATAAAAAATCCGCCTCCTGGAAAAATCCTCAGAGACGGATTTCATTATAACCTTTTCTTTTGTGAAAGCAATGGAATTTACTGAATATTTACCTGAATTAAGGCAATTTTTACCGATACTTTCCTACAATTTCCTGCATCTGCAGCAGTTTTTTCTCCATATCTGCCAGCAGAGCGAACTGCGAGCGGGCCCGGTCCAGATTGTGACCCTCCCGGTGAATTTTGAAATAATGGTCTCCCTCCAGATAATCAGTCAGGAAGCGCATCCCGCACTCGTATGTCATCACAAGCGCGCCCAGCGGCAGGGCATCCAGCTCTTCCGGTGTCAGCGCCCCCGCGCAGCCCTCCAGATAGCCCTTCACATACTGTTCAAAGAGCTCCAGGCTGCAGGAAACCAGGCTCAGATCCCGCTCATCCTCCGCGGCGGTATTCGCGCCGAAACGGATCGAGTCGCCAAAGTCATACGCGGAAAGTCCCGGCATAACCGTGTCCAGATCAATCACGCAGATCGCCCGTCCGGTCTGATCGTCGATCATCACGTTGTTGAGCTTCGTGTCATTGTGCGTGACCCGCAGCGGCAGGCTTCCACCTGAAAGTCTGTCGCATAAAGTATGCGCCAGATCACGCCTCTCCAGTACAAACTGTGTCTCCGCTGCCACCTCTGCCGCACGCCCGCACGCATCCGCCTTCAGGGCCGTCTCAAATTTGTGCAGGCGATCCACGGTATTATGAAAATCCGGGATTGTCTCATGCAGCGTCGCAGCAGGATAATCTGCAAGCATCCTCTGAAAACGGCCGAACGCCACCGCGCTCTGGTAAAAAATCTCCGGATCTTCTACCGTGTCATAGGTGCGGGCCTGTTCGATTAAAAGAAATGCCCGCCAGTACTCTCCCTCCGAATCCTGAATAAAAGCTTCTCCGTCTCTGGTGTATACCAGATTCAGCGTTTCCCGCTTTTCGTCGCCGCCGCAGGCAATAATCTTCTTTCGCAGCCAGGCAATGACTCCGCTGACATTTTCCATCAGCGCCGCCGGTTCCTGAAATACCCCATGATTCATCCGCTGGAGCATGTAGTGCATTTCTCCATCCTGCGACTGACAGGTCAGCCGATAGGTGTCGTTGATATGTCCGCTCCCAAAAGGAATACACTCCACCGGCCGCCCTTCAAAAGCGAACCGGGGAGCAATCTCTTTTTGTACTCTGTCAATCTCCAATTTTTCTCTGGATTCCTTCCTCTTACATTTATATCAGCTTTTCCAGCTTCTTACCTTCTGACTTTTGCACGCTCTAAATCGCTCACGAAACTCGTCACGGCATGATTTTCTGAAACGGCACCACATCCTTTACCGCTTCAGACGGCTGAATCGGAGCATCCTCGTGGTCGATATCAAGCAACTGATACCGGTCATTTCCCATGTGCAGCTCTTTCATATAGGAAAGCTGGCGGAGTCCGTGCCGGGTTTCCATCCGTTCAACCAAATCCTTGTGATCCTGCTCCTTCATTGCATAGATCAGATCCACGCAGGCCTGATCCACCGCAAGAATGTCTGTCGATGCCAGAATTCCGACATTCGGCGTCACAACTGGCATCGCCTCAACTCCCTCGCAGTCGCAGGAGACCGACATATTCCGCATGACATTCACAAAAGCAATCTTGCTGCCAAAATGATCCACCACTGATTTCGCAGACTCCGTCATGCGCTCCATAAATTCCTCTTTGCTGATACTCCAGAGATCATCCGAGCCCGTGACGGTATGAATCATCGCCTTTCCAACCCGGCCGTCCGCGCAGCCAATGCCGATATTTTTATTAGAGCCGCCGAAGCCGCCCATCGTATGCCCTTTAAAATGCGTCAGCACAAACAGAGAATCATAGTTCAGCAGATTCTTCCCCACGGACATTTCTGTGAACCATTTGCCGTCCTTCACCGGCAGCATGGCCGTGCCGTCCTCGTCCAGAATATCCACCGGGCAGAAGTCCCAGCCATTGACCTTCAAAGTCTCCCGGTGCACATCCGTGGTGTAACGGTCGCCCTCATAATAGGTATTGGTCTCCACGATCGCCGCCTCCGGCAGGTCGGTGTCAATCAAATGGCGCACCCACGGGCGCGGAATGATATTCGGGCCGTGCTGCTCGCCCGTGTGAAGCTTAATCGCTACCTTTCCCGTCAGACGCGACTGGATTTTCTCATAAATTTTTTTCAGGCCTTCCGCAGACAGATCCCGCGTAAAATACACCACAGACTCCTCTCCGGTACGCTGCTCGTACGGAACATAATGCTCGCCGCCCATTCCAGGCATGATTT
>JAJBVE010000104.1 GCA_020859995.1 Clostridiales bacterium | reverse complement strand
AGGAACTGATGAAGAACTGCGAGGTCTACAAGCAGATCGCGCTGTCACAGCTTTCCGCGGATGAACTCGCGGCGAACGCGTAATGGAGAGCCGCGCCATTAAGAATTCGTGCTGAAGCACGAAGGCGCGGCCTGCATCCCGCATCTGAAAACCGATGCGGGATATATAGGAGGTGTGTTTATTATGCCAGAATCAAATACAATGAACAGATCAACACAAAGCGGCGCCCCGATGAGACGAGGCCCGGGAGGCGGCGGCCCGATGGGCGGCATGGGCGGCGGAAAAGCAAAAGATATGAAAGGCGCCCTGTTAAGCCTTCTTTCCTACTGTAAAAGCCAGGCAGGGATCATTGCCCTGGCACTGGTGCTGGCTGCGGTCGGTGCGGTCTTTACGATCATCGGACCGGATCAGCTGTCCAGGCTGACAGATTATATTTATGACGGACTTTACGGCGGAGTTTCCTCGGAGGACATGGCTGAGGATATCCAGGAGCAGATCATGAGCGGGGAGATCAACATCATGGATTACCTGCCGGAAGGGACAGACATGTCGGAATTCGATATGGAAAGCCTGGACCTGACCGATACGGACAATGAGCTGACCCAGGCCATCCTTGAGAATATCACCTTAAGCGAGGAATATCAGGAAGCCCATGCGGACGAGGATATCGACATGGACGGGATCGTTGGCGTGGCTCTGTTGCTGGTCGGAATCTATCTTGCCAGCGCCCTGTGCAACTTCGTCCAGCATTACATCATGCAGACCGTGACCCAGCGGACCGCGAAACGGCTGCGCGGGGATATCAGCACGAAGATCAACCGCCTGCCGCTGAAATACTATTCGGGCAATGCCGCCGGTGACGTGCTCTCCCGTATGACGAACGATGTGGATATGATCGGCCAGGCGATGTCCAACAGCCTGTCGAACCTGGTGACTGCGATCGCGCAGTTTATCGGCTGCCTGATCATGATGTACTATACAAACTGGATTATGGCGACGACGACTGTCCTCGCGACCCTCATCGGGCTTATCCTGATGGTCGTGATCATGAGCCGTTCGCAGAAATACTTTACCGCCCGTCAGGAAAGCCTCGGCAACCTGAACGGTTACATTGAGGAAATGTACAGCGGGCACGATGTGATCCGTATCCTGAACGCGGAGGATGAGGTAAAGGATACCTTTACTTCCCTGAACCAGAAGGTGAAGGATGCCAACTTCCGCTCCCAGTTCTTATCCGGGCTGATGCAGCCCTTGATGACTTTTGTCGGGAACCTGGGCTATGTGGCCGTCTGCATCGTGGGTGCATCGCAGATCATTAACGGCAACATTACGTTCGGCGTGATCACGGCATTCCTGATTTACACCCGTCTGTTCGAGTCGCCGCTGCGTCAGATCTCACAGGCCATGACACAGCTGCAGTCCTGCGCGGCAGCATCCGAGCGAGTCTTTGAATTCCTTGGTGAGGAAGAGATGGAGGATGAATCCGCAAAGACAAAGCGCATTGACCATGTGCGCGGCGAGGTGGAATTTAAACATGTGAAATTCGCGTACCCGAGCGCAACGGAAAAAGAGATCATCCACGATTTCAGCGTAAAGATAAAGCCTGGTCAGAAAGCAGCCATCGTCGGCCCGACCGGCGCAGGCAAGACCACCCTGGTCAATCTGCTGATGCGCTTTTACGAGCTGACCGGAGGCGAGATCCTGATCGACGGCGTCCCGACGACGGATATCCCGAGGGAGAACGTGCACAGCCAGTTTGGCATGGTGCTGCAGGATACCTGGCTGTTTGAGGGTACTGTAAGAGAAAACCTTCTGTATAATACAGAGGGTGTCACAGAAGCGCAGATGATCGAGGCGTGCAAGGCCTGCGGTATTCACAATTTCATCTCGGCACTGCCGCACGGCTATGATTCCGTCTTAAGCGACAACACCGCGATCTCCGCCGGCCAGAAGCAGCTGATGACCATCGCGAGGGCAATGATCCAGAACAGCCCGCTGCTGATTCTCGATGAGGCAACCTCCAGTGTCGATACGAAGACCGAAATGATTACGCAGCAGGCGATGGATAAGCTGACTGACAAGCGTACCAGCTTCGTGATCGCGCACCGCCTGTCGACCATCAAGAACGCCGACATCATCCTTGTGATGCGCGACGGCGACATCGTCGAGCAGGGCAATCATGAGGAACTGCTGGCGAAGAATGGGTTCTATGCGGAGCTGTATAACAGCCAGTTTGAACAGGCATCGTAAAAGAATGAGATAACAGATAAGGGTGGCGCTTAATGGACAACTGAACAATGTCTGTTAAGCGCCACATCATCTATGGGGGTGTGTGAAGTGAAAATGCTATGGGATATTTTTAAGACCTGGCTTAAATGGCGAAAGGACTGGGACTCTTTGTGCAATCGCTGTGGGAAATGCTGTTATTCCCGCTCGGCCTGGGCAAAAGGAAAAGTGACCATTCACTATGACAGCCCGTGTGAAAATCTGGATATTGAAACGCCCCTTCGCCAAGGCTCGGCGGCAGAACGAGCCGGACAATCCGAGAACGCTGCGCGTTGGTCCGGCTCTGAAACGCATTTATGTAAAGTTTATAAAGATCGTTTTCGTAAATGCAATCATTGCGGGAAGGTAAATCTGTTCGTGGCATTGCTCCATCCAACTCTGCCGAATGACTGTGCATACCGACAGACATTCCGGCTGTGGGAGAAAGAGAACAGGGATTGAATCATCGGAGAGGAGATTTTTATGAATAAGAATAAATTTCAGGGTATCAGGAAACCTCCCGTATGGGTGGTTATAATAATTGTATTTTTAATCCTTTCACTAGTGCTTAATTTTGCAGCAATAGGCTCTGCGACTACATCTCTGGAAATTACCTATGATGAGTTCCTGGAGCTGATAGAAGGCGGATTTGCTGATTCTGTTTATATGGATGAGGATCAGATTCAGCTTACTCTGAAAGAGGATGTGACGGTTGATGACATCAGTGAGGTTCTGAGCAATTATGAGCTTTCCAGCGGATCGAACTGGTTTACATCGCAGCGGAACTATATTTTTTATACGGGGCGTATTGAAGATGCGGATCTGGTTGCTACGCTGAGGGAATATGACGTCA
>JAJBVE010000201.1 GCA_020859995.1 Clostridiales bacterium | reverse complement strand
CAGAGATTTCTACTTCCCCAATCTCTCCATCCTCCGTCATCTGCATGAACGTGCCATAATCCACTTCCTGAATCTGCCGGCTTGCCAGATACGGCACAAGCAAAGCGTTCAATAGAAACAGGGCAACCATGGCAATTACATAATAAAAAATCAATGGTTTCTTGGGCGATTTTACTTCCTTCATTCCAACACCTTCCCTTTCCTTTTTTTCTCTATTTGCCGAAAACAGGATAATAAATTTCCCGCATAAATACAATTAACAAATTCCCCGGTTTGCCCAAAAATACACCATTTTCAATAAAATGTCTAAATTTTGAACATTTATCACATTATGTCCAATGACGATTGCACGTCAACAAATAAAACGTATCTTTAATGATAATTTTATTTTTAGGTTTTCTGTTGATAAGAATTTTATGGACATACAAGATAATTTAAGATTTTGTCATATTTATACAAAAATATTTTGATAAAAATGTATTAGATATTGGATTCACTCCAATATCCTTTCATACTTCATGCCTGGCAGCTCTGGGGACTGCCAGGCATCCCCTCCATTTTTCACCCCTTATATACGAAAAAAGTCAGAGATCCAGTGTTCTATTCTGGTTCTCCGACTTTTTCGATCGACTGCTATATGTATATGATCCCTGTGCTTTTAACTCTTTTCTGGCAGGCTTAACAACAATCTGCCCATTACACATCTCTTTCAATGGATATCCAGTATTTCTTTCAGAAGGCCGACCGCCAGTTCTTTATTGGTAACGCTCACCGGAAGGCCAACGATTATATCCATCCCATCTTCGTACCAGCCCCTGTCTGCCAGCCAGCCTTCCTCAGGTGAAAGACGAATTCCAGCAAGAATTGTTTCTCCGGCATTCGTCTCCGAGTCGTCAGTTCCGTCTTCCCCGTTCTCTTTCTCTGTTTCCAGAAGCGTGACATAGACAAGGTTTTCCTCATCAATAGAAGCAACCTCCTCTTCTGTCAGATAATCTTCCAGATTCTTGAAATAACTTCTCTCTGCCATTAGAAGATAAAAATCACTGTCAGATAAAAACAAATCAACGCCCTGTCTCGTAAACATGTTTACTATGGTCTGTACATTGCTGGTATTCACGGAATCCTCTGAATTAATATCCACATTCAGAGAACGATTTAAATACACTTCATTCTTTGAAGTGTTCATGTCATTTAGCTCCAGAAATTTCCCGAAGTACTCCTGATCCTCTTCCTCATTAACATCGCCGGAAGCGTTCACGACCAGAATACTCAATGCATAGTTTTTCGTAGTCACAATATTGTATAAGAGGATAACGCCAAACAGGAGGACTGCTGCAATGATCAGAATTCTTTTCAGGTAATACTGTTTAAAAAACTCCCGTCTGTTTTTCCCATGCAGACTTTTCATCTGCTCCTTTCCGCTTTTCTCTTCACGGTGTTGGTATATAAGCGCGTCCGCATCAAGAGCGCCTTTAAATTTTTCAGCGTTCTCCGTATGATTGTGTAACTCTTCCATAATTAAGCTCCATTCCGAGCCGCTGACGCCTGCGGCATAACTAAGAACAAAAACAGGATGCGTCACTTTCCTTCCGGAATATACCTGTTCCTCACCTTTTTCAGGATTCACCAATACTAACATATCTTCCTTGAATCTTCTACGGACAAATAAAGGGGAATGCTCAATAAATTCTGAAAAAGCATTGAACTTAAGCGGATATTATGCTACATTAGAGCAACTTTGAAAGCATGTTTGCTATGATATTCTGAAGTAGGAGCTATATTATGTACCGTCCGATTTGAAAAGTGCAGCAAAACATAAGTTTTTATTCCACATAGGCATAACTGATGTGGATTTTGTTTGTTGCAGTCAAATACCCCGATGCAAGCATACGGGGCATCAAATTTGTTGCGATGCAAGCATCGGGGTTATTCAAAGTGCAATTACAGTAGTAATGGACTATTTCAAATCTGAGTTTGAAGGTTGCACTTTAACCAGTATCAGCTATCCTGGCGATAGTTCTGCAGATGAATTCAATGAATGGGCAGAACAGTATGAAGCGGACGAGGCATTGGAGAAAAATATGAACAGACAGCAGCTTTTTAATTATACAAAAAACAAATATGGAACTGCACCGGAATATCTGTGGGCGCGTTACCCATCTTATGCTGTCCTGCGCCATCAGGATAATGAGAAATGGTATGGTATTGTGATGGATGTTCCAAAGGACAAATTGGGACTGCAGGGAACCGATGTTGTCGATATTCTCGATGTAAAATGCGACCCGGTAATGATTGATATGCTGCGCCAATCTCCCGGTTTTCTGCCGGGATACCATATGAACAAAACAAACTGGCTCAGTATCCTTCTTGATGGAACGGTTTCTGATGAGCAGATTCTGGATTTGCTGGATTTGAGTTTTCAGATGACCGCAAAGAAAAAGAAACAACGACTGGAGAGATATGGATTGAGATGAAACAAATATATAGTAGATGAGTTGAAAGAAATACCAGTTACGAATGAAATGGAGCAAGCCTTTGGTGTCCGCCCTATAAAAGCGGTATTGGGGCTTGATCTGATTTGTATTTTTGAAGATGAAGCTCAAGTACGCAACCTGGTACCGGACCAGAAGCTTCTGATGAATATTGAGGAGGATTATAAGATGGCTAAATCAAAAGAAGTGAAAACAAACGCCATGCGGATCCTTGACCGCATGAAGATTCCATATACCTTTCAGACCTATGAATGTGAAGAGTTCGTCGACGGGCAGCATGCCGCGGACCTGCTCGGTCTGCAGCATGAAATTGTGTTTAAGACGCTTGTGACCGAGGACGGGGCACATAATTATTTCGTGTTCGCGATCCCGATCGACGCGGAACTGGACCTGAAAAAAGCTGCGAAGGCAGCGGGATGTAAGTCTCTGTCCATGATTCACGTGAAAGATATCCAGAGTGTGACCGGCTATATCCGGGGCGGCTGCACCGCGATCGGCATGAAGAAAAGCTATCCGGTCTTTATGGACGCGTCCGCGCTCCATTATGAAAAAATCGCCGTCAGCGGCGGGAAAATCGGGCTGCAGCTGATGCTTACGCCGCGCGATTATGAAAAAGCTGCCAGGGCCTCCTTCTGCGATCTGACACGTGCGGCAGCAGACCATGATGGAGAGCCGCGCATGCAAAATCGCGCGGAAGTGCGATGCGCGGCCTTCGTCCAATGTCATAAGGTGCCGGCGAAGTCGGCGGATTCCTTATAACACAAAGCATCAAAGGTCGATGCAGGACATATTCTGATAGAATGTGATCGCAATCCCATTCGCTTTAGATGACAGGCAGTTCACAAAGCTCTGAAAAAGCGGCCGAAAAAGCTTCGAAAAAATGGTTGCTTTTCCCTTAGAATTATGCTATGTTAGAGCGACATGAGGGAGTAGTTGGCACCTTATATGTCCTGCATCGGTTTTGGATGCTTCGATTTTCCAGGTGTTGCAAGTCAACATACTGATTCCTGTATCAGCCACTGTACGCAATCCTCCGGAAGCCGTACGGACTGCTGTCTTCGGAATCTGGCTTGTATGAAATAACGAGACTCATGTATGGTACTTTTTTTCGCTGCCATACATGAGTTTTTTTGCAGGCAGCCAAATGCAGGGCTGCCTGTTTTTTATGCGCAGGGGTGCGTAAGCTGTTTTGTGGCTTACGCCACACGCGCCCCGCGCAGGCGAGTAGGAGCCGACGAGCCGCCTCCTGTCCGATTACAGAAAGCCCTGCCTCACGCAAAGGAGGCGTACTTATGCTATTGTTTTTCCAAATCCTTATCACCATGTTTATCGCCGAAATGGGCGATAAGACACAGCTTCTGATGATCGCTATGACCTCCCGCTACAAGCTTCGAGACATTCTGATCGGCTCCGCTGCCTCGGTACTGGTGCTCAACGCAATCGCGGTCGGTCTGGGCGCCCTGATCAGCCAGTTCATTCCCACGTGGCTGATCAAAATCGTTGCTGCCTGTGCTTTCTTCTATTTTGCCTGGACGACACTGCGCAAAGTAGAGGACGGGGAAGAAGAAGAAAACGTCAAGGATTCGAAGTTTCCGATCCTGGCGGTATTCGGTACTTTTTTCATCGCCGAGCTCGGCGACAAGACACAGCTGACAGCCATCACCTTTGCCGCAAACGAGGGCATGAGCAATGCAGTTCTTGTCTGGCTGGCCTGTTCCATCGGCCTGTTTGCCGCCGATCTGATCGGAATGATGGTCGGCCACCTGATCGAGAGCAAAATGCCGGCCGGCTTCCTGGATAAGCTCGCGTTCGTAATTTTCGCGTTCTTCGGATTTACCACCATGCAAAACGGTGTCTGTCTGCTGACGGCCGGGTGGATCGCCTGGGCCGTCGCGATAGCCGCAGCCGCGCTGTTCGCGGTGGTGTGTGTCTATACATGGAAAGCCGCGCATGCGAAATCGCGCTGAAGCGCGATGCGCGGCCTTCGTCCTGCATCCAAAACCGATGCAGGACATATCATGGAAAGCCGCGCATGCGAAATCGCGCTGAAGCGCCCCTCTTTTTACTCGTGAATCCATTCCAGATATTTGCGGATAGTCTGCTCATACCCGTTTTCGGAAGGCTCGTAAAATTTACGATCTTTGAGCGCATCCGGCAGGTACTGCTGACCGGAAAAATGTTTCGGACAATTGTGAGCATACTCATATCCGGCTCCGTGGCCGAGCTTCGCCGCACCTTTGTAATGCGCGTCCTGCAGATGAGGTGGGACGGCAGCGGAGGTCTCTTTGACCGCATTCATCGCGTCAAAGATGGCGTTGGTCGCGGAGTTGCTCTTCGGCGCACAGGCGATGTACAGAGCCGCCTGCGCCAGGATCAGCTGCGCTTCCGGCATCCCGACCCGCTCTACGGCCTGCGATGCCGCCACCGCGACCTGCAGCGCCTGCGGGTCCGCGTTTCCGACATCCTCAGAGGCACAGATCATGATCCTCCGCGCGATAAAGGTCACGCTTTCCCCCGCGTACAGCATCCGTGCCAGATAGTAAACAGCCGCGTCCGGATCAGAGCCGCGCATGCTTTTGATGAAGGCAGAGATAACATCATAATGGTTATCCCCTTCTTTATCATAGCGCACGGCTCTTTTTTGTATACATTCCGATGCCACATCGAGCGTAATATGAATCTTTCCATCCGCACCGGGAGCCGTCGTCAGCACACCCAGCTCCACCGCGTTGAGCGCCTTCCGCGCGTCGCCGTCCGCCATATCCGCGAGAAATTCCTCCGCATCGGCGTCAATTTCGGCATGATAAGCACCCATCCCACGTTCGGTATCATAGATAGCTCTGTGAATCAGGGTGCGGATGTCCTCTTTTTCCAGCGGCTTCAGTTCAAAAATCACTGACCTGGAAAGGAGTGCTCCGTTTACCTCAAAGTAAGGATTTTCCGTCGTCGCCCCGATCAGGATCAGCGTCCCATCCTCCACAAACGGCAGCAGATAATCCTGCTGGCTCTTATTAAAACGGTGAATCTCATCCACAAAAAGGATCGTCCGTTTCCCATACATGCCGAGATGCTCTTTCGCGCTTTTGACGACCTCTTCCATGTCTTTTTTCCCGGCTACGGTCGCATTGATCTGCGTAAACTCGGCCTGCGTCGTATTCGCGATCACCTTCGCGATCGTCGTCTTTCCCGTCCCCGGCGGGCCGTAAAAAATCAGGGAACTCAGCTTGTCCGCCCTGATCGCCCGGTACAGCATCTTATCCTTACCGATGATATGCTGCTGTCCAACCACCTCGTCCAGAGTGCGCGGGCGAATCCGCGAAGCCAGCGGAGCCTCCTCCTGCATCGTCTTTTGTCTTGCGTATTCAAATAAATCCATTTCTTTTTCTCCCAGCTATAAACTCAGAGTCCATTTTATGTCAATCCCATTTCATCGCACACAATACCAGCTTCTCACTCCAGTATCAGCTCATCCACCGTCACAAATTCATATCCCAGCTCCCGCAGCGCGTCCACAATCTGCAGAGCCGCATCCACAGAAGATTCGTAACAGTCATGAAGAAGGATGATGTCGTCCGGCTCCACCGCCTCGAGTACCCGGCGCACGACATCACTCGTATTTTTCGTCGTCCAGTCTAACGGATCTACATCCCATAAAACCGGGAACATTTCGAAGGAACATTCCAGATCTTCGCGCCAGGAGCCAAACGGCGGACGCACATATTCCGTGTCCTTACCAGTAATCGCTTTTACCAGAGCGCTGGTCTGCTCCACCTGCTCACAGGCAGCTTCCACGCTCAGATCGCTAATTTTTACGTGGTTAAAAGTATGATTTCCAATCAAATGACCTTCCTGATCCATGCGGACAATGATTTCCTCATTCCCCGGTATATTTTCCCCAATCACAAAAAAAGTCGCACGCACGCCGCGCTCCGCCAGACCATCAAGCAGCTTCACCGTCCAGATGGGATGCGGGCCGTCGTCAAAAGTCAGCGCCACCCGGCGGATATTATCCGGATCCACATTCCGGACGGTTTTTTCGTCCGAATCCAGATCCTGAACAAACGCTTCATCCGAATCCGCTTTCTGGACAGGCTCTTCGTCCGAATCCGCTCCCTGGACAGGCCCTTCATCCGAATCCGCCGTCAAAGATGTATCTTCGCGTGTATCAATAGAGCACACGAAGTCTTCACGAGCCGCTTCCCCAATCGTTTCGGCACCATTATCTGTCGTTTCATCCATAGCAGACGCCGCACTGTCTCCACCCGCTCCGACATGAACCGCCTGAACCGGGACTCTCCGGACAAGCCCTTCCTGCAGCAGGCTCCGGTAGCCGGTAATCAGCAAAACCGCCGCAGCCGCGCAGGAAAACACGATTGTTAAAAAACTATTTTTCATCCCGCTCCGCCCTGCTTTCCTTCCTATTATTATATGAAGGTTTCCGCAGAAAAATACAGCTCCGGGACGCGTCCTCACCATCTTAACATATCCCACAGTTTTTTCAAGAAGAGCTTTTTCAAGAAAACAAAGCAAAATCCCATTTGACTCTTGCACGGTCTGAACAACATTGTTATAATTAAACTGTATGTACCCATTTGAACGGAAATACCGCCTTGCTGCGCGTTGGCAGGTAGTATCTCCCCCCAGGGCGGGATGCCGTCCGGCGATGGCAGAACATACCGCCCGTTCAAAAACGTGCGCCGTCAGAGCAGCACCAGCGTAACTTTATGTAACTGGTAAACGAGTCAGCAAAACATCTGCCATCGTTTACTATCACTCCACCGGCATGGAAATGCCGCAAAGAAAGGGAGGAAAGGAGTCATGAAAAAAGGAGCAAAGAAGATTTTTGCAGCTGTAGTATTTGTATTTCTGTTATCACTGGCAATGTCGGCGACGAGCCTGGCCGCTTCTAAGACAGTAGCTACAATTGGCAGCAAGAAATACACATCTCTGGAGAAAGCGATCGCAGCCGTGCAGGACGGCGAAACGATTACTCTGAAAGCTGCCGTCACCTATACGAGCAAGCTGACCATCAGCCGTTCGGGCAAGTCTTTTACGATTGACCTGAACAAGCAGACACTCACTTTCAAAAATTCGGCCTGCCTCTATGTCAAAAAGGGGACGGTGACGATCAAAAACGGTACACTGAAGCACACCAGCAAAAGCGGAACTGTGCTGAAGGTCGCGAGCACTGCGAAGGTAACGATTGCAAGCGGGACCTACACCGGATTTGTATCAAACGCCGGGACGATGACGATCAAAAAAGGAACTTTTTCGAATGTGAAGCTCACTTACGAAAAATGGAACACCCTGATGTCAGAACTTACAGTCACTACGATAAGTGACAGGTATGCCTATTCTGTAATCCAGAACAGTGGAACGCTGAAAATCTCTGGCGGAACATTTAAAAGCACTTATCTGGGTCTGATCTACAATACAGGCGCCGTGACGATCAGCGGCGGTACCTTTAAGCCCGGAACCTACTGGGAATATCCGGCTATCACAAATATGACGAAAACTGCGACAATGAAGATCAGCGGCGGTACATTCACGAGCAGCGGAGATCTTCTATACAATGATGTTAAGGCGAGTCTTACTATTACAAAGGGAACCTTTTCCAGTACAGGCTGGCATTTCATCTCGAACAGCGGGACAATGAAGATCAGCAGCGGTACGTTCACGCAAAAAGAACAATCTATGAGATCGATCTACAATAGTGGGACAGGGAGCATGACCATTTCCGGCGGCACATATAAGCTGAGTATAGCGATTAGTAACCTGGGAACCGCCAAAATTACCGGAGGAACTTTTAAACCATACACCTCCTCTTATTCATATGACCTGTATTCCATCGATACATACGGCTCATATATCACTGATGAAAGCGGAAATATTACGGACACTTATTATGGGAAGACAACCATATCCGGCGGAAAGTTTTATCTCCCCATCTATGCATCCGCGAACTGTATCTATGACAGCGACGGAAATGTCGAAAAATCCTATTACGGCAAGATCACCGTAAGCGGAGGCACCTTCTATATGAAGAAAAGCGCCGCATATGTCGCAACGGATGGCGGAAAGATAACTTTCAAGAGCGGAGTGAAGTTTGTAAGCTGAAAGGTCATAAACGTTAGTGTGTAATTTGCGAAATATAATTGGCAGAGTGCCACGCATCCAAAAACGCTGCACTGTTTGAGCTGCACGTTTGAACTGCACGTTCGAGTTGCGCGTTCGAGTTGCACGTTCAAGCTGCAAGTTCGAGCTACGAGTTCGAGCTGCAAGTTCGAAAAACTGGTAAGGGCGAGACAAAAAACTGTCTCGCCCTTTTTCACCGGCACAAAATATCGAATGCGCCCGCTTTATTTTTTCAGCAGCACTTTCCTGAAATTCTTTTTTCCGCGCTTCACGACCAGTCCGTCCGCGAATTTTTCTCCCGGGATCACCGCCTTGATATCGGTGATCTTTTCACCGTCCACAGTCACACCGCCCTGCTCAATCGCGCGGCGTCCCTCGGAGCGGGTCGGCACCAGTCCGGCTTTATGAAGCAGCGTGATCAGCTCGATGCCGCCATTCTCGTCCAGGTCTGCCTCCGTGATCTCGGCAGTCGGCATATCCGCAGCGTTTCCTCCGCCCGCAAACAGAGCCCGGGCGCCATCCTGAGCCTTCTTTGCTTCCTCTTCGCCGTGTACCAGAGCCGTCAGCTCGTACGCGAGAATCTCCTTCGCCTGGTTGAGCTGGCTGCCCTCCCATTTGTCCATCTCATCGATCTGCTCCAGCGGAAGAAAAGTCAGCATCCGCAGGCATTTGAGCACATCCGCGTCCGCCACGTTTCTCCAATACTGGTAAAAATCAAACGGGGAGGTCTTGTTCGGATCCAGCCACACGGCCCCGCTCTGGGTCTTGCCCATCTTTTTCCCTTCGGAATTCAAAAGCAGGGTGATCGTCATCGCGTACGCGTCCTTGCCGAGCTTGCGGCGGATCAATTCTGTGCCGCCGAGCATGTTGCTCCACTGGTCGTCCCCGCCGAACTGCATGTTGCAGCCGTAATTCTGGAACAGCATGTAAAAATCATAGCTCTGCATGATCATGTAGTTAAACTCCAGGAAGCTTAAACCGCGCTCCATCCGCTGCTTATAGCACTCCGCCGTCAGCATGCGGTTTACGGAAAAATGCGCGCCGACTTCACGCAGAAGCTCTACGTAATTCAGCTTCATCAGCCAGTCCGCATTGTTGACCATCAGCGCCTTGTCATCGGAAAAATCAATAAAGCGGCTCATCTGTTTCTTAAAGCAGTCTCCATTGTACTGAATCGTTTCGGGCGTCATCATCCGGCGCATGTCCGTGCGCCCGGACGGGTCTCCGATCATGGCTGTCCCGCCGCCAATCAGCGCGATCGGCTTATTTCCGGCCATCTGCAGGCGCTTCATCAGACACAGCGCCATAAAATGTCCGACATGAAGGCTGTCCGCCGTCGGGTCAAACCCGATATAAAACGTCGCCTTTCCATTGTTGACCAGGTCACGGATCTTATCCTCATCCGTCACCTGCGCGATCAGGCCTCTGGCCACCAGTTCATCATAAATCTGCATTGGTTTCATCCTCCTCTTTCCCGGTCATTCTCGACCATATTGTAATATTTTTTCTGATGGATATGGAAAACTCCTTATGCCCCAAAACTTAAGCGACCCGATGCGGCTTTAGCCGCATGACTCCCTGCCCGGCTCTGCGCAATCGGATAGGGTGAGTTCTCTCACCACTATCCGCCGCGCCGGCCGCGTTTGGCATAAGCCAAAAACTCCTTACGCGGCCGTGTGCATAAAAAAAGCTCCCGCCCCATCATGGATATAAGGACGAGAGCCGTAAGCTCCGTGTTACCACCTTATTTCGCCGACAACTCACGCTGCCTGCCTCATCAGGTACGAAATACTGCTCCTCTGACCATCGGACCAGCCAAATTGCCAAACAGCAAAACTACTAACCGTCTGCAAAAAGCCATCCTGCAAAATCATTGTCTTTTTCATACCCTGACACCGGATAACGGATGTCACTCCGCCGCAGCCTACTGGAAATCCACCAGATGCCGGATACAGCACTGCTGCGTACCATTCTGCCACGTGCAATCCTGATGAAAACAGCCGCTTTTGCCGCATCGCGGGATCACGGTACTGCCATTCCTGCAAATTCTGAATTTCGTTTGGTGCGAAACTCCGGGATGTATTCAAAAACAGCTTCCGCGCGCACCTCTCATCATTGGGTCCCTAAAATGCCCTTTCCGAAACGAAATCTTTGCCTTGCCAGATCTTTACCAATCTGCCGGCTCAGCCTCGTTTCCGCACGCATCCGTCCCCTGCCGGTAACTTTCTGTGCCTTCCGCTGTCCTCTACTTGTTCCCTTCCACGCTTTGTGGGTCAGTATAGCTTTTTCGCCCAAATTTGTCAACCCTCTTTCGCAATATCTCATTTTCCGCAATAGCGCATTTTTCGCAATACCTCTTTTTCCGCAATAGCGCATTTTCCACAATACCTCTTTTTCCGCAATAGCGCATTTTCCGCAATACCTCATTTCAGGCTCGCCTTCTTTCGCACGTTTTTATTCCCAATGGCTCAAAGTCTGATCAGCGGCCGTTTGCTCAAGGTCAGATGATTTCAACCGCAAAAAATCTTCAGAAGATCCCTTATATTCCCTAAATTCTTCGGCACATTCTCTATTGTATTGCTTCTCGAAAAATGATAAACTGATGGGAACTTTGAGAGCGATTTTTTTTAGATTTATCGGGAGTCACGCAGTATGACCAATACATATATCCATACAATCGAATTCGAATACGAAAAAATCAACCATCACTGGCTGAATATTCATACAACCATCAGCGTAGGACTTGCAGCTGCTTCCTTTCTCATGGAAGTTATTCTGTTTTTTATTCTGGGCAGGATTGATCTGATTTCCACCACGATTCCTGTCTATATCCGTAAATATCTGATCATTCCCACCGGAATGAACCTTCTGATCCTGCTTATCATTTTTTTGACAAGGAAATATTTCTCACGGCGCAGGACCCTGCAGGCATACACAGTATCCTTAGGACTGGTGGCGATCTGCTTTGTCCTGTTTACCATACACAGCATCTTTCCATCTCTGTATCTGCTGTTTACGATACCGCTGATGTTTTCCTGTCTGTATGGAAATTATACGCTGACTACAGTGACCGCGGCAGCCGCCATCGCCTGCCGGATTATTGGCGATGTAGTAATTGTCTGGGATGCTGACCGGGTACTCTTCACAACGAACGAAGGATACAGCGAAGTCAATTTCGCCATTTCCATCCTGATCCTGCTCGGCTTCTATATTTCCTGCCTGACGCTGATCTATTTCGAAAAGGGAAAAAATCAGGCGGCAGTAAGAAAAGAGATCGAGCGGGTACAATACCGCCACGGCATGCTCGTCGACCAGCTGACCTCCCTGTACAACCGCACGGCGCTCGATGAGGTATTGTCAAATTTAAGCGCCAACGACGAAGGGCTGATCTGCGCAATGATGGACATCGACCACTTCAAAGAGGTCAACGACACTCTGGGACACCTGGCTGGAGACGACTATCTGAAAAAATTCGCCGAAATCCTGCGCAGCGAGTGCGAGCAGCATCTGATCTTCCGTTTCGGCGGCGAAGAATTCTGTGTTTTGTTTACCGGGAGTACGCTGGAGGAGGCCGAAAGGATCTGCAGACGCGTTTACAGAGACTCCACGCGGATCCTGGAGCCCGGACGCATCCGGCATACTGCGGCAGCCAGCTTTGGACTTGCCGTTTATCAAAGCGGCCAAAGTGCTGACGAGTTCCTTGGCGCCGCAGACAAAACACTGTATAAGCACAAGAAAAATCGCGGGCGCGGTTAAGCAGCAGAGCAGGCCTTCGCCGGAAGGTCTGTTTTCTTTCAGGGTAACGAGGTACATGAATGACAACAATAGATTTGATCACCGGGTTTCTGGGGGCGGGCAAGACAACCTTCCTCAAAAAATATGCCGATTATTTACTGCGGAAAGGACTCCGCATCGGAATTCTGGAAAATGACTATGGCGCGGTGAATGTAGACATGATGCTGCTGCAGGATCTTCTGAGCGACCAGTGCGAGCTGGAGATGGTCGCCGGCGGCTGCTGCCGGGACTGCCACCGCCGCCGTTTTAAGTCAAAGCTGATCGCAATGGGGATGTGCGGCTACGACCGTGTATTAATCGAGCCCTCCGGAGTCTTCGATGTAGATGAGTTTTTCGACATCCTACACGAAGAGCCCCTCGATCAGTGGTACGAAATCGGCAGCGTGATCACAGTCGTGGACGCGAAAATGGAGCCGGGTCTTTCAGAAGACGCAGAATATCTCCTGGCGTCAGAGGCGGCCAACGCCGGCTGCGTAATCTTAAGCAAAACGCAGGAAGCATCCAAAGCAGAAATCGAGGCGGCAATCTCCCATTTAAATCATGCGATGCAGGCGGTCCGCTGCCATCGGAGGTTTGAAGTCAGGGGATTGTGTAGTGATGTTTTGAAAGCTGACGTTCTGAAATCTGACATTCCGGGTGCTGCTTCGCCGGGTGCTAATATTCTGAGTGATGATATTCTGAGTGGTGATATTTTAAGTGCTGATTCGCCGGGTACTGACATAGACATTCCGAATGCCAGCATTTGGGGGGCTGATGTTATATGCAAAAACTGGGAATCGCTGACCGACGCAGATTTTGAATTTATTGCGTCCTGCGGCTATGTGAATGAAGACTTTCAGAAACGGATCGTGTCAGAAGAAGAATTTTCATCCGTTTACTTTATGAATGTAAAGATGTCTGTGGAAGAACTCCGTGCGACAGCGGAAAGGATTTTCAACGATCCGACTTGCGGCAATGTATTGCGCATCAAAGGTTTTCTGCCGATATCCAGCGCATCCGGAGAAGCCGGAAAAGCTGAAAAACTCATAATGTGTGCATCAGATGCCCCAACAGACACGCAGCAGGCGTGGATCCAGTTCAACGCCACCCGCCAGGAAATCTCCATCCGACCGATCAGCACCGGGCAGGAGGTACTGATCGTAATCGGAGAAAAATTAAATGAGCAGGCGATCAGACAATATTTTTAAAGATGCCATATCTTTGCGTATGTTCTTCTCACGAAAAAGCTGTTTTTTGTTCTGTCTGCACGAAAAAACTCCCTCCGCAAAGGGGAGTTTTTTCTTATTTGACTTGCCGCGTAAAAAGCGGCTGCTTTGTTCTAATTTCTATAACTTTCTCCCAAATTATAATTCATATTATGAAAAGAAAACCGCTTCTCATAATGCTCCAGAATCTGGCGATTCTGTCGTTAACAAATTCAACATATTTGTACAATTTATAATTCTTCTTTATTTGTTGCATTGTTTTTTTCTTCATGTTATAGTTTCCGTATAAAAATAACGTGTCAGATTTGCGGATTACTTTTAGGCAATCAGGAACGTGAGGCCTTAAAATAACAAACAGGAAAGCGGGGATAAACATGGGCAAAAGAAATCACAGCCGGTCGCTTGCGTATCGCTGCCAAAATGCCGGCAGGCGCAGACGTTTCGGCACATTATTACTAGTCTTCTGTATGATAGTTGCCATGCTGGGATCCGCGGCGGATATTACAGTTTACGCGGCGTCTACCCCGGTCAGCAAGCACGGCCAGCTGTCCGTAGACGGCGCGAATCTGGTAGACAGTAAAGGAAAGACCTTCCAGCTCCGCGGAATCAGCACTCACGGCATCAACTGGGATGTAGGGGCGCCCTATGTAAATAAAAAAGCCTTTAAAACCCTGCGGGATGAATGGGGTGTCAATGCCATCCGGCTTTCTATGTACACAGAAGACTACAATGGCTACTGCAGCGGCGGCGACCAGTCAGAGCTGAAAAGTCTGATCTATAAAGGCGTTAAATATGCGACGGAGCTGGGCATGTATGTCATCATTGACTGGCATATTTTATCTGACGGAAATCCAAATGATAACATTACCGAGGCCAAAAAATTTTTTACTACGATGGCAAAAAAGTATAAAAATTACAAGAATGTCATTTTTGAAATCTGCAACGAACCGAACGGATGCAGCTGGAAAACAATTAAGTCTTACGCAAAAAAAATCATCAAAACCATACGGAAATATGACAAGGACGCCGTGATTATTGTCGGCACGCCGTCCTGGTCTCAGCTTGGCTCAGACCTGACATCCAACGAGGTAGCGGACAGTCCCATCACCGGCTATGATAACATTATGTATTCGCTGCATTTTTACGCCGCCGAGAGTGCGCACAGCGAATACCTGCCGGATAAGCTGAAATACGCAGTCAAAAAGGGCCTTCCTGTCATCGTATCAGAATTCGGATTATCAGCGGCCGACGGCAACGGAAGTATTGATAAGACGTCGGCAAACAAATGGTTCACTCTGTTAAACAAGTATAATATCAGCTATTTTTGCTGGAGTCTGAGCAACAAAAACGAGTCTTCGTCTCTGCTGAAGTCCACCACCAAAAAGACCAGCGGATGGACCTCCAGCAACTTAAGTACAGCCGGCAAATATATCAAAAAGAAGTATCTGGCAAGAAAGAAGGCGCTGGGCAGCAAGGCGTAGCCGGGTCGGCGTCCTGCAAAAATGCCTTTTTCTGTCAGGAGAGGGAGAAATTTTACATACAGGTCTTTGAATGCAGGCTCTGTTATAACAATATCTCCCTCCAGGAGCAACATTAATTCCCATCCGATCCTACTATAAGCAGGTCTTCTGTTTCTGCTATCACTCCTTCCTCTAATGCAGCTGCATCTTCAAGAGAATCAGCGCCATCATCCTCCCCATATAATAATTATTTGTCTCTACTTTGATTTCCCTATAAGTCGCAGTGTATAAGAGCATCGCATGTCCTATAAGCTACAGCTCTGACATAAATTACTATAATCGTTTTCTATAGCTTTGTCTTTCGTTTATCCGAAAAAAAGTCGAAAAGTCGCCTCTGATTTATTTCAGTGTTTGCGTATAATTTTTCTACTTTCTTTTCAGAAAAAATACATTTTTACATTCGACTCTCAAAAAAGTATTCTGGCAATGATAAAAATAAGCTCTTAAAACAAAATCAGAGGCTCCTTTGCAATCGTCACAGCAAAAGTTCCTCTGATTTCATTTTTGTTTACGATATTTCTTCCTTTTATGCCTATACAGGCTTCACCTGCTGCCGCAGGAGCGCAACTTTCTGAGAAAGCTCCTTATCATGCCGGACCTGTTCCACCGCCTTATGTATCTTTTTGAGTGTCGGATTCACCGCATTCTCTTCTGTCGTATTTTCCATATAGTGGAGAAGCTCACGCAGCTTTTTCTTTGTCCTTCCGCGCTTCCCTTTTGTGTAGAGAAACACTGTCCGCACGCCGTCCTCGTAAGAGAGTCCCGGCTCTTCCTGACACATATTCCGGATCGTATAAACCATTTCCTTTTATAAAATATCAATATGCTCCCCATTGAGCGCCTTGTTCATGCTGCGCACGGCGCAGAATTTCCCGCACATGGAACAGCTATCGTCGTGTTCGGGGGAGCGGTCCGCACGGATTGCTTTTGCGGTCTCGGGATCGATGGCGCATTCCCACTGGCCTTCCCAGTCAAGCCGGCGGCGGGCGTCTGCCATTTGATCGTCGATGTCTCGAGCTCCCGGAATTCCTTTGGCGATGTCGGCTGCGTGGGCTGCGATTTTACTCGCGATGATTCCCTGTTTTACGTCGTCTACGTTGGGCAGCGCCAGATGCTCTGCCGGAGTCACGTAGCAGAGGAAAGCAGCACCATTCATGGCTGCAATCGCGCCGCCGATTGCGGAGGTGATGTGGTCGTATCCGGGTGCGATATCGGTCACCAGCGGCCCGAGTACGTAAAAGGGCGCTCCCATGCAGATTGTCTGCTGCACCTTCATGTTGGCTGCGATCTGATCCATCGGCACATGGCCGGGACCTTCTACCATGACCTGTACATCCTTTTCCCAGGCCCGCTTTGTCAGCTCTCCCAGCCGGACGAGCTCTTCGATCTGGCAGACATCGGTGGCGTCCGCCAGGCATCCCGGACGGCAGGCGTCGCCCAGTGAGATGGTCACATCGTATTCGCGGCAAATTTCCAGAATGTCGTCGTAATATTCATAAAACGGATTTTCGTTGCCGGTCATGCACATCCACGCAAACACCAGCGAACCGCCGCGCGATACGATGTTCATTTTGCGTTTGTGTGTGCGGATCTGATCGATCGTCTTGCGAGTGATGCCGCAATGCAATGTAACAAAGTCCACGCCCTCCTGCGCATGAAGGCGGACAACATCAATGAAATCCTGTGCGCTCAGGGTATCCAGGTCTCTCTGATAATGGATGACACTGTCGTAGACCGGAACCGTGCCAATCATGGCCGGGCACTCCTGCGTCAGCTTGCAGCGAAACGGACTGGTATTCCCGTGGCTGGAAAGGTCCATGATCGCCTCGGCGCCCATGTTTACCGCTGACAGTACCTTCTGCATCTCGATATCATAATCCTTGCAATCCCGGCTGACGCCCAGGTTGACATTGATTTTAGTACGGAGCATCGAACCGATGCCCTCCGGATTCAGGCATTTGTGATTCTTATTTGCCGGAATGACTACCTTTCCGGCAGACATCAGTTCCATCAGTTTTTCGAGCGGCATCTGCTCTTTTTCCGCCACCGTCTCCATTTCCGGCGTCACAATGCCGCGGCGGGCAGCATCCATCTGCGTTGTGTAGTTTCGTTCCATGGTTTGTTGGTCTCCTTTTTCTGCTTATTCATTTTTATAATGAATCATATGATTCAGCGGCCCGGAACCTTTTCCCAGATCCAGCCCCGCCTGCAGCGCGGCGGTCAGATAGGCTTTTGCGTGACGGACGGCTTCTGCAAGCGGCATTCCTTTTGCGAGATTGGACGCGATCGCGCTGGATAAAGTGCATCCGGTCCCATGGGTGTTTGGGTTTTCCGCGCGTTCGCCCGGAAACCAGATGAATCGGCCTGATCGCCCGACAAATACAGCGTTCGGATCCTCACTGTTCAAATCCATCCCGCCGGCTGCCTCAGTATCTTGTCCCGCAGCATGAAAGCCCGTTCCCGCCTCTGCGGAATACAGCAAATCGTTAGCATCCGTTTTGCTGTGACCGCCTTTGCACAGAACCGCGCAGCCATAAGTATCCCCCAGAGCTTTCGCTGCCTGTTCCATCTCCGCAGCCGTGCGGATCCGCATACCTGATAAAGCTTCTGCCTCCGGAATGTTCGGCGTGATTACTGTTGCAAGTGGAAAAAGCTTTTCACGGATCCGCGCGATGGCAGTTTTCCCGGAAAGCTGCGCGCCGCTTGTCGCCGCCATGACCGGGTCTACGACAATATTTTCCGCCCGGTATTTTATCAGACATGCGGCAATGACATCGGCCAGCTCCGGCGAGGGAACCATACCGATCTTGACCGCGTCCGGACGGATATCCGAAAACACAGCGTCCAGCTGCCTGCGCAAAAACTCCGGAGAAACCTCCATCACAGCGGTAACCCCCGTCGTATTTTGCGCAGTGAGCGCCGTGATCGCTGTCATGCCATAGACATCGTGCACAGTCATCGTTTTCAGGTCTGCCTGGATACCAGCTCCTCCGCTGCAATCGCTCCCGGCAATCGATAATACTGTTTTCATCTCATTCCTCCGTCGTAATCCGGCAGCGCCTCTTCCTCCCGCTCACCCTGTCATCCGCCGTGATAATTCCAGCAGCCTGACTGACGCAGCCCGCACATTCTCTGCCGCGAAAACCGCCGATACGACTGCCACACCGCTGACACCGCTTCCAGTCAGGGTCATCAGATTCGACTGCGTGATTCCTCCAATCGCCACCACCGGGATCTGCACCGCAGCGCAGATTTCTTTCAAAGTCTCATACGAAAGAGCAACTGTATTCGTCTTCGTTCCTGTCGGAAAGACAGCCCCTGCTCCAAGATAATCCGCGCCGCGTCTTTCAGCTTCCACAGCTTCTGCCACCGTATGCGCCGTCGCGCCGATGATCATCCCATCTCCCAGGCAGCGGCGGACCTCGTCTACCCGCATATCATCCTGTCCAACATGGATACCGTCCGCGCCGCACGCCTGTGCGACTTTCAGATTATCATTGATGATAAAAGGGACTCTGTATCGTCTGCAAAGCTGTCCAATCGAAATTGCTTCCGAAAGAAACGCCTCCTCCGAAAGCTGCTTTTCCCGAAGCTGCACACAGGTAGCGCCGCCCTGCAGAGCCTCCTCGACCTGCTCATAAAGCGTCCGCCCGCCAAGCCAGGTCCGGTCTGTGACCGCATACAACTGCAGCATTGATTTACCGCATCTCATAATTTGCCTCCAGCCGCTTCATCGATTTGCCGCATCTCATGGTTTACCCCCAACTCCATCGTTGATTTATCGCATCTCATAATTTGCTTCCTGTTCCAGATCCTCCGGACTCAGATGAGATACCGCGTCAATCAGGTAATTGCGATAAGTTGCGTTTCCATCCAGTGCAGTCAGTCTTTTCTGGGCTTTTTCCCCGCACACACCCATCGCACAGACCGCTGCCGCTGCCGCCTGCAAGTTCTTTGAGTCTCCAGACATTGCAGCAGTGTGCATGTCATCTACACATTTCTTCGCTGCGTTTGTATGCCTACCATCCGCACATTCCCTGGCTGCGTTTGTATGCATACCATCCGCACATTCCCTGGCTGCGTTTGTATGCATACCATCCGCATATTCCCTGGCTGCGTCAGCCCGCATATCTCCTGCAGTTCCAGATGCTGTGTCGGCCCTCGAATCTTTGGACCCATTTGCCGCCAGAAACGCCGCCAGCAATACCGAAAGCTGACAGCCGGTGCCCGTGACACGACTCATCATGGGATGCCCGTTGCGAATGATAAAAGCGCTGTGGGCGTCTGCCACAATGTCAATCGCACCGGTCAAAGCCACCACTGCTTTCGTCCTTCTGGAAAAATCTTTCACAAAGGTGATCCATTGATCCAGATTTTCTTCTGTTACCCGGTCTGATGCTCCGACATCCACGCCGCTTGAATGAATAGCACCGACCATCCCACAAGCATAGTCCCCGCCATCTGCCGTCTCTTTCTGAGCAAACGCAGCGCACACGTTCGCCCCATCTGATTCCGGTCTGACAAGAGTGTGCATACGCTGCTCATCCGTTCCCCGCAAAGCCGCCGCCAGCGCGCGCAGCTCTGACGCATTTCCCCGGATAGCCGTAAAATGGATTTCCTGAAGCAGTAGAAGCGCACTTTTGGTCCGAAAGTCGGATGCCCCTGCCCCGACCGGGTCAAGGACAACCGGGATTCCCAGCTCATTCGCCCGCCTTCCGGATGAAAGCATGGCCGGAATCACTGTCCTGCTCAAGGTGCCAATGTTGATGGTCAGCCCATCGCAGGCAGCCGTAATCTGCGCGGTCTCCGCCTCATCCATCGCCATGATCGGTGAAGCCCCGCACGCAAGCAGGATATTCGCGCAGTCGTTCATCGACACATAGTTTGTAATGCAGTGGATCCGCGGCGCACACGTGCGTACGTTTTCCAGTAATTCCTTCCACATGAGAGTCTCCTTTCGGATTTATGCCAGAGCTGCGGCCAGATTTTGCTGCCGGGCGCAAAAAATCATTCTTACAGTTTCTAAACCAGATAAGCCAGAACTAAAATTTGGCCGTTTCGCGCAGAAAATTGCTTTTAAGTTTCTAAGCCGGATAAATCAAAATCCGAATTTTCCATTTTGCATAGAAAATCTTTTTCACTATTCAGTACAGGCCTTCGCACTTGCTGCGAAGACCGTACAAAAATGCATCGCAAGCTTTTTACTTTCTAAGCAGAAAAAGAACTATTCTCACCAGTTCATCGATTCATCTGTGCCTGCACCTTTGCAAGTACGCCTGAGCCCTGCATGGTGTAGATCACGACCGCTGAAAGAATCGCGCCGCCTGCGGTAGAAATCAGGAAGGGGATGATATATGCATAGAATGCGACTGCTCCCGCATTGACTCCCATCAGAAGAACCGCGACCGGATAAGCACACAGGCCGCCCAGTACCGCCGTACCAAAAACCTCCGCCAGAAGGGTCGGCAAAATCTTACGTATTTTCCAGTACATCAGTCCGCACAAAAGCGCGCCGATCATGCTTCCCGGGAAAGCCATCAGGCTCCCCAGTCCGAACAAGTTGCGTAAAAGGCTCGCGCAGAACGCCACGCACACGCCGTAGCCCGGGCCGAGCACCACCGCGCAGATGATATTCACCATATGCTGAATGGGAGCACATTTACTGCCGAGCACAGGAAAGGAAAACATGCTGCCGACTACTGCGACAGCGCAGAGCAAAGCAGCGGTTACCAGTTTCTGAATGTTTGTCGTCTTTTTCATGGTCTTCTCCTTTTAAATAAGGTAAAAAGTTCTGCTCAGGTCCAAAAGCCGACCGGCTTTTTGCCTCTGAGCGGTTACAAAATACGATTCGGAGAAACGGCAGATCACAGCGTCGCTTCTCCGTGGCGGTATAGCTTAAATCCAACAGCATACATTTGATGTTAGCAGACTATATCGTAATTCTATGCAAATGATACATAAACTTTTCCGATATCCTCTGCCAGCGATTGCAAAAGAGTACATCACGAAACCATCCGTGCTATCCTATCCTTCTGCCGCCCAAATCGTATGTCTGGAATGCCACACATCACCACAGTCCGAAAAGGCACTGCGCCTCTTCGGGAAGTTCGGTCGGAACTTACTGGTTCCCTCTCACGCCGGAACACGGCTTCCCATCGCTGTGATACAAGACACAGGGCGCTCCCCCTGTGTCCGCACGGATTACCGTGATTGCTTCTCCGCCTTATTTCAAAGGGGAGTAATAAAGATAAAAAAAGAGATACCCGAGCGGCATCTCCGAAAAAAGTATCCTGCGACTTCCTACGGCGGCATGATCCGCATCAGGTCAAGGGTCGAAGTTGGAGGACTTCCTCTCAGCCTGCCGCACAGGCTCCCCTGTCTCTTGCCGGGATTATATTCCATTTTTCATAAAAACACAAGTGTAAAAAATAAAGAACGTCCAAATGCTCCAAATTTTCACGCAGCTGCAATTCACACAGAAATACATGTGCAAAAAATGCACACTTACCCCACAGCTTATAGTCTTTTCTGATCAGCCATGCTGCAAAATCGGTCGCACTTCCTCACAGATCTCATCAAAACGAATCTGACATTTTCCGTCAAAAATCCGCACTGGTATCGGCTGATCCATCCCACTAACTGTAGTACGGCAGTCTCCTCCGGTCATATCATGTACGATCACAACTTCCTGCAGCAGATTCACAATCCAGTATTCCCGCACACCGGCACGGAAATACTTCTTCAACTTTACCGTGGAATCTTTCAAAGCTGTGGATTCCGAAAGAATTTCAACGATAAAATCTGGTGCGCCATAAACACATCGCTTTTTGATTTTGTCCCGATCACAGACTAACAGCACGTCCGGCTGCACCATCGTCCGGTCATCACAGTCCAGCTGCACATCTACCGGCAAAACCATGGGCTTACAGGAACCTCCCTGTTTTTTAATAAAATCAGCCAATTGTCTCCATATTTCCGGTATGGCAATCTGATGTGTCGTATATGGAGCCACCATGTCATAAATCACTCCATCAATCAGCTCGACTCTCTGTTCATCCGGAAGTGCGTAATAATCTTCCAGCGTAAATTCGCCCTGTTTTTTCTGCTCAGTCAATGTGGTTTCTCCTTCCCATTCGTAACTGTCTGGCATCTTCGCAGTTACTTTCATTCAAAGTTTTTCAGTTTCCTCTACCGGTTCACCACAAAGATAAGAGCCCGGTCTTTCTCTTTCGTTTATAAATGCATAGTAGCACATAGCTATCTATTCGTCAACAGGTTTCTTAAACTATTTTAATATTTATTTATTTATATTTATATCTCATTTAATTTGAAGATAATATTTTAAATCAAACCTATCTTCGTTCCGTAAACGTCAGCAAAGCCAGGGGCATTACGATATAATATTTTCGTCAATTACTTTTGCTAAGCCTTTGCCGGAGGATTTCTTACGCGCCCCTGTGCAATAAAGAAATCGGCGGCCAAACAAGCCGCCGATTTCACTTTCAATTCTGTAATTATTTAAGAAACATTCAAATACTGTCCGTCCGGATCACTTTGTCTCCGCGTCTGCCTCAGTCTCTTCCTCCGCCACTGCGGATGCATGCGGCTCTGTCACGAGGACTACCACTGCGTCCCGGCTGGTGCCAAGCTCCACATCCGGATCCGATGCGATCGGCAGATCGCCTACCTTGATGGAATCGCCCGGCTTCATTTCCCCGACATCAATCTCCACCTTTTCCACCAGCGCGGACGGCAGTGCCTTGTACGCAATCTCCTCCAGGACTACCTGCAGAATGCCATTCTGGATCTTATCATGGTTGAGCAGAACGACCTCCGCCACGGAATGTACCTTCTCGCTGCTCACAAGAGCCTGGAAGTCTACCTCGTCGTACTGGCCTTTCATGGAATTGTAATTCATTTCCTTGATCAGGACGTCCATCTTCGTGCCCTCGACATCCAGATACAGCTGGCTGCCTTTCTTCTTTGTCTTAAATACGCGCTCTGCGTCGCGTCTGTCAATCTTAATCGGAATAGAGCCCTCGATCTCCCGGCCGAAAATATTGCCGGTCACATAGCCCTCTCTTCTCAGTCTTTTTGCTTTTACCGTTTTGTCTCTTTTCTCAGCTTTTAAAGTATCCATTTTATCTCTTCCTTTCTTTTCAGCTGATGATCCGCGGTTGGAACCAGCCTGCGCTTTTCCGCTGTCCGCCTGTTTAGGCTGGCGCAGGGGATACTGGTTGGTGCTCCGCTTTTTGTTACAGTTGTATTATAACGCGCATTCACCGGAAAGATTCACCAAAAAAACGGAGGTTTTGCCCCCGTTTTTCTGAATCTTTTCAAATAATGCCGTCTGCCTCTGACGTTTTCCGAAACTCACATCAGATTTTGCTGTCAAAATATTCCTGCGTTACCTGCAGCTGTTTCTTCAGTATTTCCTTCCACATGTGCGGATGTATTTGAAAACCACATCCGATCTCTTGTCCGCTTGATAAATTTGGGTTTATTGTGAATTACACTGTCACATGTCTCATTCCAATGTTTTCTCACATCTGTAGCCTGTTCTACTAACATCTCTATCATCATCCCCTTTGTATGTCTCCAGTGTAAATGAAATTAACCAACAAGACAACCTCAAATGTACATTCCGTACATTTTTTATTTCATATGCTTTCACCATTTTCAGTATATGTAAAATCAGCACAATCATCCTCTCTTGAAGCACTCCATAAAGATGCTGAATGACAAGGTTTTTGCTTGACAAACCGGAGAGAGAAATATACACTTATAAAAAATACGACAAAACAAGGGAGGAAGAGTAATGAAAAAAGTCAGAAAATTATTATTGCCACTGCTGATGGCAATGCTTGTGTCGGTTTTGTTTGGATCAGCGGCGACGGCCGCATCCTCAGGAACGGTGGCAAAAATCGGGAGTAAGAAATATACTTCCCTGGATGCGGCTTTCAAGGCGGCAAAAAATGGCGAAACCATCGTTCTCCAGAAAAATGTAACCTACAGCAGCATATTGTCTGTCAGCCGTTCTGGTAAGTCTATCACGCTGAATCTGAATGGATATACGGTCACGTTCAAGAAAAACACCTATTTATATGTAAAAAAAGGAACCGTGACGATTAAAAACGGGACAATCAAACAAAAAAGCGCGGTTGCCGTTGATGAGGGAGTGCCGACAGGTGTCGTTATAAGGACTGCAAAGAACGGTACCGTTAAGATAACGGGGGGAACGTATACGGGCGAACTCCTGAATTATGGAAACATGACAATCAGCGGAGGAACATTTACAAATGTAAAAACTGCAAAACTCAATGGAAGCTATTACTTATACAGCAACCTTATTACCAATAAGGGGACTATGGAAATCAAAAAGGGGACGTTTGATAAGAAGGGAGTTACTGATGCAGATGTTTCCGGAAACTATATGTCCCCCCTTGATCTCAGCAAAGTTGTGGAAAATGATGGGACGTTAAAAATAAGCGGAGGGAGCTTTACCTCAAACGGCGGATATTTTATTGCAAATTCCGGCCCATCGGCGTGAGCTTTCCGAAATGAGCGGCGTGTGAAT
>JAJBVE010000087.1 GCA_020859995.1 Clostridiales bacterium | reverse complement strand
ATCACATTATATAATATGCGCTGGCTGATTGCAACCATCCGCATCATACCAAAGACTGTTACCACAGAAAAAATGTAATTCCGACCGGAGCGGAAGCAGAGAGCGGTTTTCTTTTCATGCTTCAAAAGAAGAGAAAGGCACAAAATGAAAAAAGAATCCGTAGAGCAGGTTTTGCCCTATCAGGCGATAGACATGCGCGCAACGGGGCAGCGGCTCAAAGAATATGCTGACAGAGCGGGATTATCGGTCAGACAAATCCAGTGCTGTCTGCAGCTGGCGTATCCTCAGCCAATTTATCGATGGTATAGGGGAGAAATACTGCCATCTATTAATCATTTGTATATGTTATCTGTTTTATTGCATGTACATATGGAAGAACTGCTGGTTGTGCGGGACGAGAATAACTGAGGAAAAGACATGCGCTGACTATTGAAAAAGCGATTTCCGAATGAATAAGAAGGAGAAAAACAGGATGATGGGATACCAAAACAGAAATGCAGCGTCAGGCATACTCAAAGATGGACTCAATGGCGTACGGAAAAACATACAGAAAGACATGTCGAAAGGCATACCGACAGACGTACCAGTGCACATGACGCCAGAACTCAACAAGGCGATTGATAATTATATGCAGACGGCGCGGTTTGACGAAATTAAGGAAGGGGCATAATTACGACAACCGTCCTTACCGGTCATTGGATGAGATGCATGAGGATATGCGGCAAAAATGGAATAAAAAAGTGACAAATGGCGATACGGTTTATGTTCTGGGCGATATCGGCCGGAAAGGGAAAAACGAAGGCCTGATCGCGCTTATGGCGACTCTTAAGGGAAGAAAAGTCCTGATTCGGGGAAACCATGATGACATGTCGGACTATCGGCTGAAACAAATTTTTGCAGAAGTCTGTGACTATAAGGAATTATCTGATTCGTTCGAAGGGAAAAACTACAAGCTTGTATTGTCACATTATCCGCTCTTGATGTGGAATGGCCAGCGCAAGGGAGTGATTTTGCTGTATGGTCATACGCATACCAGCCAGGAGGACACGTATTTTCAGAAATGTTTGAGTGCGTTTTTGTATGACCCAAAGTACATTCGTGAGGATGAAAAAAGAGGGATGGCGATCAATGTTGGCTGCATGCATGCTTATATGGGATATGAGCCGAGGTGTTTGAAGGAGCTGTTGTGTGTGGTTGGAGAGAGATCGGGGTAAAATGGCTGTTTGCCACTATATGTCCATAGAATTAAGGTAGTCTTTGGAAAGTCCGGAAAGGTATAATCAAAGCAGATGCGTTAAAAATCTTTATAAATGCTTTCCTTGTGAAAAACATTCTTTTATGGTATGCTATTATCGCATCGGCAGGGTATACTATATTGGATGTTTGCAATTATGTTTCGTAATTCATATAGTATAGGAAAAGGTGATTTCAATGCGGTACCCCTTATGGCATAGCTTGCACGGATATTTGGCGGTGCTGTGTGCCAGTGGCACACGTTTAGCACCGACCGGAGCGAAGCGGAGATGCCGCGAGGGTCAAATACCCCGGTATTTGACTGAACCGGCCCTGATGGAAAAAGAAGATTTCGACAAATTTAGCACAACATTGAAAGAAGTTCTGACATTCATCAAATATTCGAAGGATGCTGATGGATTACAAGAGGCATTGAATGCAGACCCTGAATTTCATCATTTGGGCAGGGAAGAGGTTGATGTGCTGAATGCCTGTGTAAATGCAGATTTACGTTTGCCGGAAAGTGAGGTGACTCTCGACGTGTGTGAAGCGATCCGTGTTTTAAATCAAAGGGCTGCTGAAGAAGCAGCAGAAGAAGCAGCAGAAGAAGCAGCAGAAAAAGCAGCAGAAAAAGCAGAGAGGAAAAGAATCACAACTTTGGTTGAAAGCATTAATAATTTAAAGAAGAATATGGGCTGGACCTCGGAGAAGGCTATGGAAATTATGGGGCTCTCTGAAAGCGACCGCAAGGCTGCAGCTCCTTTTCTTTAATCTGTTTATCGTCTTGGGGAAATCAGGAGGTGTAATTGCTCCTGGTTTTTTATGCACAGGGGCGCGTAAGGCATATCCCATGCGAAGCGTGGGATGCCTCCCGGCGAGGGCATATCCCATGCGAAGCGTGGGATGCCTCTCGGCGAGGGTGTTTTGTGGCTTAAGGAATCGGAAATATATAATGTCAAATCTGACACCGGGAAATCTCACGCTTGGTTTCTATAAGGGTGTGTGTGAGGAACTGTATGAAGCATATCAAAAGATGCCGGTGGAACAAACTGGCGGAAAACTTTTTTTGTGTGGAAATGCCATTCGAAATAACGATCTTTTGCAGAAAGTGTGCAGGGATATTTTTTCACGGGAAGTATATCTTCCAGTTTGGAAAGAAGAGGCGGCAGCGGGTGCTGCAAAACTGGCAATGGATGTTGTGAAAGGTTGAGAGAGGGAGACAATCAGATGGCAGAAGGAGAAAATCATGGAGATGACATTAATCAAAGAAAAGCTGAGGTCCGATCCGATGTTGAGAAAACTGCAGGCAGCTGAGGAAGTAATCTGGATCAACCCGGATAAGATTCCCTTTGCGGATGCACAGGATTCTTCTGAACTGACCATGGCGGATATCGATGATGCAGAAGCGAGATTGCTGCGGTTTGCTCCATTCATAATGAAATGTTTTCCGGAGACGGAAGCCCGGGGAGGAATGATCGAATCCCCTTTGACGGACATTTCGGACATGCGGGATCTTCTCAATGAAAAGTATGACAGCCATTTGCAGGGCCGACTTCTTTTGAAACAGGACAGTCATCTGCCGATTGCCGGCTCCGTGAAAGCCAGGGGAGGTATTTACGAGGTGCTGAAACATACGGAGGATCTGGCGATTGCGAATGGAATCCTGAAGGAGTCTGATAATTATGCAAAGCTGGCTGGACCGGAATACCGGAATTTTTTTGCACAATATACGATACAGGTGGGTTCTACTGGAAATCTGGGCATGAGCATTGGGATCATGAGTGCTGCGATAGGATATCATGCGGTGGTTCATATGTCTGCGGACGCGAAACAGTGGAAAAAAGATTTGCTCCGGAGTCATGGCGTGACAGTGATTGAGTACCGGGCAGACTACAGCGAAGCAGTAAAGAATGG
>JAJBVE010000238.1 GCA_020859995.1 Clostridiales bacterium | reverse complement strand
GCCGTCATGTCGGAATTCACACGCCGCTCATTTCGGAAAGCTCACGCCGATGGGCAGGAATTTGCATTCGTTTTCCGGTGCCTCATTACGAGACCCATTTTAAGTCTGCTATGTAAAATACATAACCCTTCTTATGTAAAGAATCGGTAAATTGAGGGTAAAGAGATAGCAAGCGACTTTAGTCGCTTTGCTTTGCGCCAGGCGCAAGGCTGCTTAAGCAGCCTATTCCTCATGCGCCTGTGCGCATCAGAAAAGCGAATGTAAAATTCCCGCTGCCTCAGCGCAAAAAAAAGCAGGGGCGCTCACCCCTGCTTCTGAAAGGTCTGAAACCATTGTTTATCCAGTTTATTTGTCATTTTGAGAATTCGATGTGCTGTTGAGACGGTACTCTGAATGAAAATTGCGTTTTTTTCTCAAAATTCGACACTGCAAAATCACCTAAGGAAATAATATCCATCCCAATCAATACATCTATCCCCTGATTGCCTATTTCAGAATCCATAACTGAAAGGTCCGATATCTTCACCTCATTATTTAATATCAGATTAATTTTATATTTATTCATTACTCCGGCACCCGATGGGGTATTTACGCTAACCATCCCTATCGGAGCCAGTTTCAGGTATTTAACCACTTCTTTAGATATACAAGTTCCAGTCGCACCAGTATCCCACTGTGCGCTTGCAATTACAGGTTTAACAGCTTTTCCAGGCTCAGCCGACTCTATGATAACTGAACTGATTAGCTTTTTTTGAATGGTTGAGTATTTTTCAGTAAACGCAGATAATATCATATGTCACCCACCAATCTTATATCTGTATAATCTGCCAGGATGAAATATAATTCGTATAAGCAGATTCATCTCCATTACATTCCTGAACAATGAAAGTCCCAAGCGGCCATACTTTTATTGTTTCTTTAATCGCAGTATTCTCTGAATCATAACAACCAATTACCTTTTGCTCTTTTATTACAAGAAACGAATGACCATATTTTCTATAAAACTCCTGGTAATGCTCAATGAAAAAATCAAAATCTTCTCTTCTCTCTTTATCTCCATAATCTTTCATAGAACATCCCCCTTTCTTTTTTAATATTCTACTACATTTTTAAGACCATATCCACAATGATTTTCATAAATCACATCATTCCCACAGCTTCTGCGGATAAATTCCCTGCTCTTTCATGCTCTGGATGGCAGCCATCAGCATGGGTTTGTCCTCTTTGTAGGTCACACCATACCATTTGTCCGGCGTCCGCTCTACTTTGACAGCGGCCTTTTCCTCTGAAAGCAGCTCGTCCACGACGAACGGCAGAAAATACTCGCACTTCAGCGGATTTTTCTCCAGATTTTCTTCGAGGAAAGCCCGGAATCGTTCTTTTAAATGAGTAAGAATGTCCGCAGAAAATCCCCACATATTCAGAGATACTGTGGTATCGGCCGCCAGAGGATGCGTGGTCACTCCATCGTCCTCCATCCAGATGATATTCTGGCCTTGTTTTTCAATGTGCGTGCGCTCGGTAATTTTTTTCAGAAAGCCTTCCTCATCCGTCTCGCAGATGCCGCGCGCCACTGAACCATTCTCAGTGAGGGTGTTTTCCAGGCGGTAGCCGACCATCATATAGCGGCCGCTGCTGGCAGAAGCAGACTCCTGCGTAAGGAAATCGTAAGCCAGGGCAAACGCATTTCTCCCATAATAATCGTCCGCGTTGATGACCACAAGCGGGCCGTCCACCTCGTTGATGCAGGAGAGCACCGCATGTCCGGTTCCCCAGGGCTTCACTCTGCCTGCCGGTACGGAGAATCCCTCCGGAAGGTTGGTCAGTTCCTGGTAAACATAGGCCACCTCAATATGGCCGCTCAGCCTGTCGCCGATCGCTGCCCGGAAGTCTGCCTCATTTTCTCTTTTGATGATAAAAATCACCTTTTCAAATCCCGCACGGACTGCGTCGTAGATGGAAAAGTCCATGATAATGTGTCCTTCTGTATCGACCGGATCAATCTGCTTGAGTCCGCCGTAACGGCTCCCCATCCCGGCTGCCATGACTACTAATACTGGTTTTTTCATTTTTTGCCTCCCTGATTTTTCTGCTTTCTTCCTGTTTTCCCAGCCAAGAGGCTGTCCTTCATCGTATCATATGTCCACACTTGCGCAGCAAGTATAGACCAGGCTATGTTCCGATTTTCGCAGAAAATCGAGAACGGTACCGTGCCTTGCGCGAAGTGCAACTTATAATGCGCGGCTTTCATTTTATCACGTGATTTCATTCGTACTCATGTCATCATTTCTTTATACAGCACATGATTTCATTCGCACTCATGTCGTTTTTCTTTATTTTATATATGTTTTTTCTGTACGGTTCCATCTTCTCTCGTCGAGCCCCAGATGATTTCACCCGGCTGTAAGTCATATTTTTTCCACTGCCGCCCATCGCACACGGTCGTCTTCTGTAATTCCGAAGTATTGTTCAGCACCGCGAATTTCCCTGTTGCCGGATAGGCATGCACTTCACAGGCCGGATTGGACGAATACCACGTAAGGATGTCTCCGGTCCTGTGTGCAGCATAATAAAGCGCGTTCATCAGCAGCCTCGTATTTGCGAAGCTGTAAGGAAGCCCGGCAAAATAAACACCATAGCCTTTGCCGTAAGGATGCGCAGCCGCATGGATCTCCCCGTCGGAATACTCGATAATCTCCGTTTTCTCATCGATCGCGTAGATATTTTTTACACTTTCGCCAAAATCAAACGTTGTCTGCCGCTTTCCTGCATGCTGTACAAAAGAATCATTCTGATTCTCAGTAAACGTCAGGTCATCAGCTGGTGACGGATTTTCAATATTTGAATGGTCTGCAATAAATGACAGTATTCGGATAAAGTGTCCGCTCTGTTCTTCAGTAAAATATTTATCCGTGGAAAGGGTAAAGCCCAGTTCCTTATCGACGCCCAGCACATCGGCAAGCTGGAAAAATCTGCCGTTTGCGTGGCACGCAGTCGGCTCGCCGACCCCTAAGAAGCCTCCGCCGTTCCATACCCATCTGCGGACGGCCGTCGTGATGGCCGGATCCAGCCACTCCTCACCGCCGGAGAAGGCCATCATGGCGTCACCCGCATTGATAATCACATCGATATCCGCAGGAATTCCGTTTTCACGGATGTCGGCAAAGCTTAAAAAGGAGACATCTACCGCCATCCCGCTTAAGCTCTCCATCATGCCCATATAGGAGTAGCACTGCTTGTAGCGCAGCTCATGTGCCACCATATAGGGCTGCCAGGAGCGAAGCGTTCCCCAGGAATTCAGAATCGCCACCTTCAGGCCGCAATAAGGGGAAACTCCTTTGATGTTGTCATAAATGAGCCGGAATTCATCCGTCACTTTTTCAATATAGTCAACAAACGCCGGGAATTTGTATGCCAGACTTAAGTAGCCGCCATAACCAATCCGGTCCACCGGCTTGCGCATGATGGCGCGTCTGGCCCGGATCCAGTCCCGCATCGCCTCCGGCACCGGGTCATTTCCTTCATAAAAGGTATCGGGAAAGAAATAGGGAAGAAACCGTCCTTCTGTATATTTTACATGTGGGATTTCAGAAATCAGCCGCAAGCTCACACCGCCGCCGACACTGCCGACTACAGCATCCAGTCCGATCTCGCCGAAGTACTTCCCATAAGGCTCCGTGCCGATCCAGTTGTCTCCAAGGAACATCATGGCTTCCCGCCCCGCCGCATGGACAAGGTCTACAAGCTCTTTGGCCTTGCGGGCGACAAAGCGCTGAATAAAATCCATATAATCCAGATAATGAGCGCTCGGCACGCGGAACGGTGAATTATAATACCCATTGTCCACCAGATCCTCCGGTCTGAGGGCATAGCCGTATTCCTGCTCAAATTCTTCCAGAGCCCGAACAGAAACGGTGGCTCCGTAGCCGAACCAGTCCACGAATTTTTCTTTTGCCTGGTCATTAAATACCAGCGTGAAATGATAGAAAAAGGTCGTAAAGCGGACAACATCCGTAGACGGATTGTCTTTCAGCCACTGGATCAGATACTCCTTCGCAAATGTTCCGGAGCTGTGCTGGCGGACATCAAACGGAATCTCGTGCGGCCGGTCTCCCCAGTCATTGGTAATATGGTTGTACATCTGTGTCGGATCCCAGATGGCATACACCAGAAACGACACCGTATATTCATGAAAGGGCACCGCATCCAGAGTAATCCGGTGCTGCTTCTGATCCAGCTCCCAGTCATCCGCCGGAACCACCTCGCCGCTTGTCCGGTCGATGACTTCCCACCACTTTTTCGGGTCATGGATGTAATCCGGAATTACCTGTTCCTGAAAATATCCATCCATAAAGGAAATGATAAGCTTCTCCTCAACAGCTGTGTGTCTTTTAGACATCAGATACAGCTGCTGACATTCCTCCATATGCGCTCTGGCAAATTCGTTGTGCCCGCGCGCGACAAAATAAGTCGTATAGATTTTTGCATCCAGCGCCTTCAGGTCGTCATCCAGCTTCGTCCCGTCACTGTCCCGGAGCGCATCCGCGCCCCAGCGTTCCATGATTTCCTTTGTTTCTTCCAGAAAGCCAGTTTCACTTGGAAGGGTCACACGTCCCTTTGTCTTTGCCATAACTTCTCCCTTCTGAAAATGGAACCATTCCTTACAAGCCATTCTTTTGTCAATTTCTTTTATACTATTCTTTCTAAGCCATAATGACTTCATAAGCCATAGTCATGTTTCGCTCAAAACCACTGTTCTCATGCTCCTGCTATAGTTCCTGACGCAGACAGACAGCGGCGCAGTATTCTCCATTTTCGCCAAAACAATATTCCGAAAACTCATACCGTGCCTGCTCATACCGCTGCGTGATTTTCACCCTTTCACTCCGCGCTACACATGCAGATTCACACAAGACGACGTCAGCTTCCATCTCCTGCAAGCCTGATTTTCTCACAGGCTCACACAGGTATCGTTCCATTTGAACCTGCTTACTTTCCGGCCAAAATTCAGATACTTTTTCCCCAAATGAAAAGCAAAATGAATCCAGCGGCAGCCGAAGTCCCATTCCTGTCGTCTTGATAAAGCTCTCCTTCAACGTCCAGAGGCGGTAAAAACGACTTTTACGCTCCTCTTCATCTGAGGCTTCCTGCATCCAGACATACTCCTGCGGGCAGTAAAAACGCCTTGCCAGATTCTCATTCACCTTTTTCTGATATTCAATATCACAGCCGATTTCTATCTCAGAAAATACCGCCATTGCCATCGCTTTAGAATGAGAAAGACTAAAATGGATCTCTGGATAATCTGGAAGGTAAGGTTTTCCATATTCTCCCGCACATATCCGCACATCAGCCGCATTCAGTCTGTACTTTTTCAAACCCAGATCGAGCAGAATCCCTGCCGCGAGGGAGAGCCTTTTATCCTGCTCCATCCGGATCCTTTCAATCTTCTTTTGTCGCTCCTTTGGCATATTCCGATAGTATTGCGCAAACAGCTCCGGATCTGAGAGCGGCTCTGTCGTCATCGTATATGCCCTGAATACAATACCCATATTTGTCCATCAACCTCATCGTTTACTGCAGCATCCCATTTTTTTCTTCTGCCAGCTGCTCATAGGTGACGCCATATTTCCAGGCAATATCCATGGCATAGGATTTTCCTCCGGGAGGAGCGACTTTTACGCGGTAGGAGCGGTTGCCTTCCTCCGCTTCCACGATCAGGCTCGCAATCTGACTGTCGGAATCCCCTTCCTGATTAAGCTCATCCAGCTCCATGGCCAGCTTGTGCATATGTGTGTTATATATCGTCCGCACGCCCAGCCGCCGCAGAATGCGCGTGACATCCCGCGCGATAAAATAGCCTTCTTCAAAAGATGTCGTGGAAAAAGACTCATTGAGCAGCAGCAGGCTGCACGGTGTCGCCGCGCGGAACAAATCTCGGAAACGGCTGGATTCTTCGCCCAGGCGGCCTAAATCCATCGTCTGATTCTCATCAGCGGGATAATGCGTAAAAATATTGTCGGCCGGAGAAAAGGCAAAGGATTCTGCCGGGACATATAAGCCGCTCTGCGCGAGCAAAAACGCCAGGCCAACTGCCTGCGTAATCGTAGTTTTGCCTCCGCGGTTCGCCCCCGTCAGAATATAGATCCGACGCTCCCTGTCAAAATCAAGATCGTTCGGCACGATCTGATCTGCAGGCTCTTTTTTCTCATAAAATGACTGCGCGAGCTTAAAGTTATACAGTCCTTTCGCGCGCATATCGCGCTCCCCGGACGCAAGAACCTGAGGCTTGCAGAAAGTAAACCCCGCTTTCTGCATCTTTTCTATGTATTCGGCCCAGCGGATGTAAAACAGGAATTCCGGGATCAGAGCAGATATTGTATGCGTGCTGACAGATACATGTTTGGACAAAATAGATTTCAGCTTTTTCACTGTCCTGGTAAGCATCGCGCTGATCGCCCGGTCCAGCGTCCGGATCACGTCGCCGCCGCGGCTGTCATCGGCAACCGAAGCCAGGCCTGCAAGCATCGGGTTCGTCCGCATAAGTCCTACCCTGCCCATCTTTTCCGTCGCCTCATCCAGATCCATTCCCGCCATGCGGAAATTCATATTTCCTTTCCACTCTGTATCCTTCTGTGTGTCATCCCCGCGATTCAGGAACTCACAGAAATTGGAGATCACACTGGATTTAGTAAAAGGTTTTTCATTGATGGAAACAATGCCCGTCTCGACTGGTTCAAAACGGTCATTCAGGTTCACACCGAGCGTGACGCTTTTGACCTTCGAAGCGTCCACCTTCAGCGCGTCGATGTCCTTCTTTAGCTCTTCAAAGCCGCTGTCCTCATAGAGCTTCCGCACGTACTCCTTCAGATTTTTCAGGCCCTCCGAGGTAATTGCATTTTCATTTAAGACCCGGTAAATGGATTGCACACACTGAATGTATTCATCCATCTCGTCCAGCCGGTGCACCAGCTCCCATACCCCGGCCGCGTCTGACCCCTTGTCAAAGCTCCCGTAAGTCTTCAGAAAATCCACACGATCCAACAGCTTCTGCATCTGCTTCCGCAGCATGGGAAAGCGCAGAATGTCCTCAAATACATCACAGCGATAGCGGACCACGTCCTCGTCCCCCGAAATACGCTGCAGCATCCGCCGCAGCAGGGCGCGCTCCGGCTCCATCTGGGAAAGCGGGCTGCATATCGTCTCTACAGAAAGATCATGGTAAGTCGCTTCCGGCAGCTTTTGCTCCCTGGCATTCTTTCCCGGCGGGAAAAATAAGCTTAATTCTTCTGACATTTGCTAAAGCCCCCTTATTGCTTTAATCCACTGCGTGGCTTTTACTTCGTACTTGCAACTGCGTTGCTCGTTGACCTTCGAAATTTTCTGGCGCAAACGCCGGAAATTTCTTCTGGTCACTTTCCCACTCGCAACTGCGTTGCTCGTTGACCTTCGAAATTTCCCGACGCAAGCGCCGGAAATTTCTTCTGGTCACATTATAGTATAAATAAACCAGATTCACAACATTTTTTGGAAATAGCTGCAAGCCGCGCCCTCTCTCAAAACATCCAGCTTCACTAAAGCCTGTATAAACGAACTGTTTTTTCGAAAGGAAGCGGCCTGCGTGTTTTTGTCTGAATACTAAAGTGCAGAACCTGTCACAGCATATTTTCAATGAAAATTCCATAACCCTTTGTTGAATCCGCTACGAAAACGTGAGTAACCGCACCGATAAGCCTGCCGTTCTGCAGGATCGGTGAGCCGGACATTCCCTGCACGATGCCGCCGGTCAGTTCCAGAAGCTCCGGATCCGTCACTTCAATCACCATCCTCTTGTTGACATCACTTCCGTTTTCGCGTACTTCCCGGATTCTGATCTCATATTCTCTGCAGGTGCCGTCTACCGTGCACATAATAGTAGCCGGACCTGTCTCTACCTCTTGTTTAAACGCTGTCTCATAAAGCGTCCGGTTCTGCACGGCCAGTGAAAATCCGGTGATTCTTCCATAAATACCGTTTTCATTGTTTTCTTCAATGGTTCCGATTTTATAGCTGTCGCTGTAATGGATGATTCCGGAAAGCTCCCCCGGCTCTCCGGCACTGCCTTTGATGACTGAAACTACTTCCGCACTATAGAGCGTCCCGTTCTGGATATTCAGCAATTCTGCCGTATCCACATCACTGATACCATGCCCCAGCGCGCCGAAATAGCCCTCCTCATCAACCCAGGTCAGTGTCCCGATCCCCTGGGTATCATTGCGCACCCAGATGCCGGCCTTGTAAGCGCCTTCCTCATCCATGACCGGAGTCACCCTGAGGCGGATCTGCTCCCCCTGTCGGTCCACATCCAGAATCAGCTCATCTGACCCATACTTTGCGATGCAGGCAACCAGCTCCTCTTTCGTATGGACCTGCTCTCCGTTTACCGCCTGAATATAGTCGCCCGAGCAAACGATATTCTCTGCAGGGCAGCAGTTGGTGCCATCCTCCGCTGTAACTGTCCCGGTATCGACCACAAACACACCGTCCGTCTCGAGATAAATACCGATGGGCGTACCTCCCAGATAAACCTTCTTGCGCTCTGCCACGGGAGCACTGCTCTCTATCTGGCTCTTTTGCAGCTCCATATTATGAAACACCGCCAATCCACATAAGATCAGTGCAAATACACTAGACAGCAGAAGTACGCAGACAAATCTTCTGTACCTTTTTCTGACATTCATCATGAGCACCTCTTATCTGAACAGAATCTCTGCATTCACAGGGCTCTGCGCCGATGCATAAACCAGGCAGCCGCGAAACGATCTTTGCTGCGTCATTTTTATCTATGCACAGGCGCATCAGAATCAAATCTCTGCTCTGGCCGAATTCCCGTGTTTTTGTGTAAAACCTCGCCAGGCAGAAAAGCAGAGGCTGCAAATTTTCAGCCTCTGCTTTCAGTATGTGAGATTTCGTCTGTTTCACTCTGGTATATTACTGTGGCTTTTTCCAAAACTTACATAAAAAGCATAACTGCTCAGGACAACATTTCGCACTTGCTGCAAATGCATAAGTAAACGTATATTTAACATTAACAGTGAAAAAACATTCACAACTACATAAAGCATTCTTGATAGACAGTTTCGTGCCTTTTTACCTCATCTTCGCTTTAATATGCGCCGCCAGTTCTTTCATTTCCCGCGCGTTCTGCATGACCGTGTCCGTGATCTGCGCACCGCCAAGGATCCGGGCAAGCTCCGTCACGCTCTCTTCCTCGTTCAGAACAGCGATATTGGTCACTGTCTTGCTGTCGGCAGGCTTTTTTTCGATAATAAAATGTTCATCCGCCATAGCAGCGATCTGTGCCAGATGCGTGATACACAGAATCTGGTGAGAGCCAGCGATAACAGCCATTTTTTCTGAAACCTTCTGTGCGGTTCTTCCGCTGATGCCGCTGTCAATCTCGTCAAAAATAAGCGTCTCTATGTTGTCCCGGTCCGCCATCACTGCCTTGATCGCCAGCATGATACGGGAAAGCTCGCCGCCGGAAGCCACGCTGCCGAGGGGACGCAGGGGAAGGCCGGGGTTCATCGAAATTTCAAAACAGATGGAATCCAGACCGTCCTCGCCCGGCTCCGGAAGCTCTTCAAAGGCAATCTCAAAGCGCACGTCCAGAAAATTCAGATCTACCAGCGCCGCCCGGATTTTTTCTGCCAGAACCAGGGCGGATTTCTTCCGTACATCCGAGAGTTTTTCTGCAGTCTTCCGCAGACTTTTTGCACTCTCATCCAGTGTGCGCCGCAATCCGGCCAGATATTCCTCATAATTCATCAGGACTTCTACGCGCTCTTCCTTCTCGCGGCAGGCCTCCAGAATCTCTTCTATCGTATTTCCATATTTTACCTTCAGGCCATTGATCAGATCCAGCCGTTCCTGGATCTCATTTAACTGCCCCGGGTCATATACCAGATTGTCCATATACTCAGTCAGACTGCGGTTGAATTCTCCAATCAGAGATTCCATATCTTCCAGAGTCGCCCCCAGGCTTTCGAGCGTGTCATCCAGGCCACGCACAGAGGAAAGTGCCCGGGCCGCCCGGCCGATTTCCTCCTCCGCGCCGCCATAACCGCCTGCACCGGTCAGATTACCCGCCTCGGAAAGCGTCTCCATAATTTTCTGGCCGTTGACCATGATCCGGTAGCTGCTCTCCAGCTCCTCATCCTCTCCCGGACGCAGAGCCGCAGATTGAATTTCCTGAATCTCGTACTGCAGAAAATCCAGTTCCTTCACACGGTCCTTTTCCGAAGCAAAGGCTGCCTCCCACTCGCGTTTTGCCTTTTGATAGCGGCGGTGTTCTTCCCGGCACCGCTGCAAAAGCGGCGCTGTTTCCTCCCTCGCAAACGAGTCCAGGATCGTCAGATGATTTTTAGCGTACAAAAGTGACTGATGTTCATGCTGACCATGAATGTCGATCAGTTCCTGCGCCAGTGTGCGCACAAAGGAGAGGGGAACCGTCTCGCCGTTCACCTTGCTGGTGCTTCTGCCTCCTTTGTATTTGCGCGCCAGAATGATCTCTCCGTCCTCACAGGGCAGATCCTTCTGCCTCATTAATTCCAGAACATGAGGATTTTTTGTCGTGAAAATCAGTTCCACGAGCGCATAATCCGCATCCTCTGGTACGTAGTCCTTAAAATTGCCGGTGCCAAGCGCGATATTAACCGAGCCAATGACGATTGACTTGCCCGCCCCCGTCTCGCCGGTCATAATATTCAGTCCGGGACCGAACTCTACCTCCGCCTCCCGGATCAGCGCCATATTTTTTACATGCAAGCCTGCCAGCATAAAATACCCCCATATTTTCTGTCAGTCCCGGTCCATTTTCCCAAATGCCGGTTCTCTTCCAGTTCAGCGCTTGTTACAAGTCACACCTTAACCAGATTTACAGTATTTCCCAATCTACAGGTGTGCCTTGTAACGGGCGGCACCGCAATTTAAATTGCCTTTGGCAATGGGCGGTGCCGCATCTCCTGCGTTACTCGTTCGCTCCGCGCCCCGCAGCGGGGTGCGTGGCGCGGCTGTGACATGTAACCAGCACTTCTCATTCCGTAACTGTTTTGTACCTTCACAGCTACTACATTTCCTCGTCCACAATCCGGCGGATTTTTCCCATGACAGCCAGCGTATCCTCGCTGCTGCGGTTCGCGCACAGGATCGTATCATCTCCGGCTATACATCCGGCCACCTCCTGCCAGTGCATGGCGTCAATCGCCGCCGCGACCGCCATTGCCATGCCGGAAACGGTCTTCACGACCAGAATGTTCTGCGCCATCTCCATGGAGACAAAGCCTTCTTTCAGAACACGCAGATACCGCCTGGACTCTTCTGTACTTTGGGGCTGCTCCGGAGCATATTTCTGTTTGCCGCCGTCCGCAGCAATCTTTGTCAGCTTCAGCTTCCGTATATCACGGGAAACCGTAGCCTGTGTGACATCAAATCCTTCTTTTTTCAGATGCTCCGCCAGTTCCTCCTGCGTCTCGATCTCATATTTCCCGATCAATTCCATGATTTTTTCCTGACGCCCGGTTTTCATGCTGTACCTCTTTCTTTGCACTAACTGTTCAGTACTTTCACAATTACAAGGCATAAAACCGCCCCAATAAAAGGAAAAGCCCATTTAAAATTCTCCCTATCCGGCTCCATATTCCATATAAGCCAGCGCGCAGCCCATTCGATTACGAAGGAGCCGATTATTTATTCATTTTTTCGCGCAAAAGCTCCAGAAAGCTGGTATTTTTCGTTTTGATCAGCTTCGTTTTCTGTGCTGCCTGCGAAATGATGATCCGGTCGCCGGAATTGAGTCTCACCGAAGTGTCCCCGTCAAAGGTCGCCTCCGCGCCGTCCAGTGCAGCGTCATGTCCAAACCCGATCTCTACCACAACCTCCACATCATCCGGAAGCACAATCGGCCTGGAATTCATGGTGTGAGGGGCAATCGCGGTCAGCAATATCATAGAAGATGCCGGCGCTACAATGGGGCCGCCCGCGGAAAGGCTGTACCCGGTAGAACCGGTGGGTGTCGATACAATGATGCCGTCTGCCGCATAGGAATAAAGGAATACCCCGTCTACATAAATATTAAAATCAACGACCCGCATGCGGCCCCGTCTCGTGATTACAATATCATTGAGCGCAACATCCGACATCAGCTGTCGGTTCTGGTGCCAGGCGGCCCCTTTGAGCATCATGCGCTCTTCGATCGAAAACCGATCCTCAATCAATGCATCCAGCGCTTCCGGAAGATTTTTCCGCTCAATCTCCGCAAGGTAGCCCAGAGTGCCCATGTTGACTCCCAGAAGCGGTAGGGAGCGCTCCACCAGGTCACGGGCAGCGCGCAGCAGCGTACCATCCCCGCCAAGCGCGAGTACGCACTCCGTCTCCTGTGGAACCTGCCCGGCATCCGTATAGCGGTACCTGCCTGACGCGTCATCCGTGCAATGCCCGCGCAGAAAACATCTCCTGCCCCGTTCTTCCAGATACGCACGGATAAAATCTGCCGTTTCCGCCCCCGGGTCCTTTTGTTCATTGGAAATTACATAGAAGACGTTCACGAGGCTCCTTTCTTTTGAACTGCCAGCAGTTTTGCAAATATACTTTTTACGCAGCAAAATACCAGCCTTTTTTCTGAGTTTAATCCAGTTGCTCGTGCGCCCCGACAACAGTTTGCGCGATAAAAGGATCGTTTATAGCTGTGGATGCCCCGGCCGCAAGAGGTCTTTTTGCCAGCCACACCAGGTACTCGATGTTGCCTTCCGGGCCTTTGACAGGCGACCAGGTAAGAGCCTGGGCCATCAGGCCGATTCCGGAAGCGTATGAGATCACCTTGCGGATGACCTCCTCATGTACCTTCGGGTCGCGGACGACTCCTTTTTTTCCTACCTTTTCGCGGCCCGCCTCGAACTGCGGCTTAATCAGGCAGATAATATCGCCTTCCGCAGTCATCAGTGCCTGCACAGGTTCGAGGACTTTGGTCAGAGAAATAAAAGAAACATCTATGGAGACAAACGACGGCGGGTCTGCGATATCCTGCGGCAGTACATAGCGGATGTTGGTCCGCTCCATGCAGATGACGCGCAGGTCATTGCGAAGTCCCCAGTCCAGCTGCCCATGTCCCACATCGACGGCATACACCCTGCAGGCGCCGTTTTGCAGCATACAATCAGTAAATCCTCCCGTGGAAGCCCCGACATCCATGCAGATCTTTCCCTCCGGAGAAATTCCGGAAAAAGTCTGCATGGCCTTTTCCAGCTTCAGGCCGCCGCGGCTGACATAGCGGAGCTTGCCTCCTTTGATCGTAATTTCGGCCGTTTCCTCCACCATAGTACCGGCCTTATCCTCACGCTGCCCCGCAACCAGCACCTCACCGGCCATAATCAGAGCCTTCGCTTTTTCCCGGGAGGGCGCCAGTCCTCGTTGAAAAAGCAGTAGATCCAGGTGTTCTTTCATAGTCCTTCATCCCTCATACTTGATTCTCCTTGTTTCGTTCCCCAGACTTCCTTCGTGTTTGCCGCCGCTCATCAAACAGACGAAGGCCAAAATCATGATTCGCCAAACCTGCAAACCATTGATCGCAGACAAACAGCTGCTGGTCACCGGAGCCAATTCATCATCCGCTGCCAGCCCTTACGGCAGATATTCCGCCACAATCTTCTTAAAAATAGATTCCGCGTCGATACAGGTCTCTGCTTTCAGCATATCCACGCTGCCATGCTCAATATAATCATCCGGGAGGGCAATCTGCATCACACGGACATCTGTGCAGGTGTCATTATAATATGAAAGTACTTTCTCCCCGAATCCACCGCTTCTGACATTTTCTTCCATGGTTACAATCAGGCGGTGATCCTTCGCCAGATAAGAAAGGAGCTCCTCATCCACTGGTTTTACAAATCTGGCATTTACAACCGTGCAGCCATAGCCAAGCGTTTTCAGAAGTCTGCGCACCTCCAATGCGGTCTTGACCATGCTGCCGACCGCCACCAGAGCCAGGGAATTTTCATCATAGATGATCTCTCCCTTCCCATAAACAATCGGCTCACGGAAATCGCTCAGTCCGTCGAACGCTTCTCCTCTGGGATAACGCAGCGCAATCGGTCCATCGTATGCAATCGCGTATTTAAGCATGTCTGCAAGCTCCCACTTGTTTTTGGGCGCCATCACGCACATATTGGGAATTTCCGACAGATAGGAAAGGTCAAAAATGCCCTGATGGGTTTCGCCGTCGCTGCCCACCAGCCCCGCGCGGTCAATCGCGAAGACGACCGGCAGATTCTGAATACAGACATCATGAATGATCTGATCATACGCGCGCTGTAAAAAGGAGGAATACACTGCCACGACCGGCCGCAGTCCTCCGGCGGCCAGACCCGCTGCAAAGGTGACCGCATGCGCCTCCGCAATCCCAACGTCAAAAAACCGGTCCCGGTACATATTGCGGAAACGTTTCAGGCCGGTGCCGTCCGGCATCGCGGCGGTCACCGCTACCAGCCGCGGCTCCCGGGCACCCATTTTACACATAACAGTAGAAAAAATATCCGTGTAGGCAGGCTTTTTCCGGCGCGCCTTCGGCAGGCCGGTCTCCGGATCAAAGGGCTCTGCGCCGTGGAATCTCGCCGGCATGCGCTCGGCGGGCAGATACCCTTTGCCCTTTTTGGTAACCACATGCACCAGCACCGCGCCGTTTACCTTCTTTGCACTGTTCAGTACACGCTGTATCTGGTCAATATTGTGCCCATCTACCGGGCCTAAATAGGTCAGTCCCATCTCCTCAAAAAACATCCCCGGCACCAGCAGCTGCTTGATGCCCTGCTTGGTACGGCGGATGCCGCGCACGAGCGGATCTCCGTAGAGCGGAATCCTGGTCAGCTTGTTTTCGACATCCGATTTCAGACTGGTATAGGACTGGGCTGTCCGGATTTTCCCAAGATACGCGGAAATTCCCCCGACATTTTCGGAAATGGACATATTGTTGTCATTTAAAATAATAATGAAATTCGTCTTTAACTGCGCCGCGTTATTCAGGGCCTCGTAAGCCATGCCGCCCGTAAGGGCTCCGTCTCCGATCACCGAAACAACATGATAATTCTCCTGGTTAAGATCCCGGGCACAGACATACCCGAGTCCGGCAGACACTGAGGTCGAGCTGTGTCCTGTATCAAAGGCGTCACAGTCACTCTCTGCCCGTTTGGGAAAGCCGCTCATGCCTCCATACTTGCGCAGCTGGTCAAACCCGGCCTGACGGCCGGTCAGTATTTTATGGGTATAAGACTGGTGCCCGACATCCCAGATCAGCTTATCCTCCGGGAAATCCAGCTCCAGATGAAGCGCCATGGTCAGCTCTACGACTCCAAGATTAGAAGCAAGATGTCCGCCCGTCTCACTGATTTTCTGAATCAGGAATTCCCTTATTTCCTGTGCAAGCGCCGGTAAATCTTTCCTGTCTATTTTCTTTATATCATTTGCATTCTGGATCTGTTCTAAAAAAATAACAGCCGCCTCCTCTGTCAGCCACTGCCTGTAGCCCATATCGTAATTTCATGCTCGTTCCGCCTGTTTCACTGATCGCATAATGAAAAATCTCAGGCTGATTCCGTTCAGACTCTCCTGTGTATCAGGTTCAGAACCAGCTCATTCAGAAACTCATTTTCATATGGGAGCTCGCCAAGCAAACGGATCACCTCTTTGGAATATTTCCCGACATCCTCTCTGGCCGCGTCCAACCCATGGACCGACACATAAGTCGTCTTCTGATTTTTCTCATCGCTGTTTACAGGCTTGCCAAGTTCTTCTTCATCTCCCGTCACGTCCAGAATATCATCCTGAATCTGAAATGCCAGTCCAATGCAGCGCGCGGCGCGCTCTACCTTCTCCACTTCCTCTTCCGGCGCGCCGGCCAAAACCGCTCCAATCATCATGGAAGCCTCGATCAGCGCCCCGGTCTTTAACCCATAAATAAAAGAAAGCTGTTCGTCGCTTAAGGGCCTGCCCGCATATTCTACATCCACCGACTGTCCGCCAAGCATGCCATACTCACCTGTCTTCTGCGCGAGGATCGCCAGCGCGCGCGCAACATTCGGATCGCCTGGAGCCTCAGTAAAACCCTTTGCCGCCGTTTCATAAGCCAGGTTTAACAGTGCATCCCCAGCCAGGATCGCCATCGCCGGACCATACACCGCGTGCGTCGTCTTTTTTCCGCGGCGGTAGTCGTCATTATCCAGAGCCGGCAGATCGTCGTGCACCAGAGAATGGGTGTGAATCATCTCAATCGCGGCCATGAAGGGACGGATTGCATTCGATGTTCCGCCAAACATCACAAAGGTCTGCTGCATCAGAAGCGGCCGGAGCTTTTTCCCTCCGACAAGCATGCTGTAATTCATCGCCTCAAGAAGCGTACTCTGATATCCTTCCGTATCCGGAAGATAATTCTCTATCACGCTCTTGATTTCCGCCACCCGCTTTTTCATCTGGCTGTCAAAATCCATCAAAATAATCATCTCCGTTCTGCATCTGGAACTACTGCTTCACTCAAAATCTTCCATTTCTCCGTCCGGGGTAAGCACCTTAATTTTCTTTTCTACTGTATCCAGCTTTTCGCCGCATGTCTGTATGAGCTGCAGTCCCTGCTGGTAGAGAGCAAACGCTTCTTCAAGCGGAATATCCCGGTCTTCCAGTCTCCCGATCAGACCGTCCAGCTTTTCAAACGCCGCCTCAATGGACAGCTCCTCCGCAGCCGTTGTCTCAATCTTATGGCTGCCTGTATTCATTTTCTCATCCTTGTAACTGCCGCGCGTATCTATTGTCATCCCTTTGCATCCGCCTTTCCAGAACCTTGCCGCTGCAGCCATCGGCAGTTGCGCCTCATTCCGCGGGCTGTCCGTCAGTGCCGCCAGCTGCTGCGTTGTTTTCCCTTTCAGCTCGGATTGTTGCCGATCAGCGGGAGAAACCTTTCTTTATTACGCATTTGTCGCGCTTCTGCCTTGCATTTATCTTGCATTTATCTTGTATTTTCGTCCTGCCTCATCTTCTGCGTCCCGGTTACTTCGGCTTCAATCAGGCCGTCCGATACGTAAATATTTAACGCGTCATGGCAGGCAACCCGGGAGATGGAATACACTCTTTCCCCCGCCGCGTCTGTCACGCAGGCATACCCCTGCGCCAGCTTTTCCAGCGGAGACACGTTTTGAAGTCTTAACGCGTAAAGCCCAAGAGCATGCTTCTTCTGCTCCATCTGCCAGGATATTGCCCTCTGCAGGCTTTCTTCCAGATCCATCAGACGGCGCCTCTGCTGCTGCGAAATATGCTGCGGAGAAAGATAGCCCAGGCGGATACGATACTGTTCCAGGGCCGTCCTGCGTCTGGCGACAACTTCTTTTATCTGTTTGTCAAGTCTGGCACGGCATAACTCCAGCCGCTCTGCGGCAGCCGCCACGTCAGGCACTGCATAGCTCGCGGCGGCGGTCGGCGTCGGGGCGCGCAGATCCGCCACAAAGTCAGCAATAGTTGTATCGGTCTCATGGCCGACTGCCGAAATCACCGGCGTCCGGCACTCAAAAATCGCCCTCGCGACTATTTCTTCATTGAAAGCCCAGAGATCCTCGATCGAGCCGCCTCCGCGCCCGGCAATGATCACGTCCACTCCCAGCTCGTCCAGTGCCCGGATGCCCCGGGCAATGCTTTCCGCAGCGCCCTCGCCCTGTACGGCTGCCGGAAAAAGAATAATCTGTACTCCCGGGCTGCGTTTCCTTGCAATATTGATGATATCGTGGACCGCCGCTCCGGTCCGGGCCGTCACCACGCCAAGTGTTTTCACATAAGGCGGGATGGGCTGCTTATACTCCGGGGAAAACATCCCCATGTCCTCCAGCTCCTGCTTCAGAGCCAGAAATTTTTCATACAGTGCTCCCGCGCCATCCTGACGGATCCTTGCCGCATAAAGCTCATATTTCCCATCGCGCTCGTAGACATTGATTCTGCCGTCTACAATCACCTGCATCCCGTTAGAAAGCCGAAAAAGGAGGCCATCCCGGGCACTGGCAAACATGACACAGGAAATGGCCCCCGTCTCATCCTTCAGGGAAAAATAAATATGTCCTGAGCTGTGGTATTTGCAGTTTGAGACCTCCCCCAGGATGCTGACACGATTCAGCACAAAATCCTGGGAAAACATATTTTTTATATAGCCATTAATCTGGCCGACTGAGTAAACCTTCTGGCCCATCTGATATTCCCCTGCACGAAACTAAATCCTGTATTCGCCGCACCTGCTTTATTCATCACAGCTCTGTAATTTCGATATCATCTGCCTGCCAGTCTGTGCAAGGGCAAAAATACGCTGCAAATTCGCAATTTCTCTTGCATCGACTGCAGCCGGATAGAAAAATCACTGCATTTCCCGCCCGGCTGTGCATATAATTCCCGTCAGGCAAGCCTTGCCAGAATCCCGTTGACAAAGGAGGATGCGTCGTCCCCGCCATATTTTTTGGCCAGCTCCACTGCCTCATTGATCGCGACTCCCACCGGGATTTCGTCATCAAAGAGCATCTCATACGCGGCAAGACGGATAATCGCCAGCTCCGCTTTTCCCATACGGGTCGTCTTCCAGCCTCTGGCAACTTCATTGATCTTCGCATCCAGCTCAGGGATACGCTCCGCTACCTGCTCAAACCGCTGCCGGATAACGGCCTGATCCTCCTCGCTGAACGTCACAAATCCACTCTCCTCATCCGGCAGAACTGTTTCCTCAAAATAGCGATCCACCTGCTCCGGAATCTCTTCCATGCTGTAAAAATCTCCGCAAAAAACCAACCGGAAGACATTCTCTCTGATCTCGCTTCTCTTCATCATCACGCGCTTCTCCGTTTATCCTGTCACTCGTTCTCACTCATCTGGACATTCACAATCTTGACATTGACCTCCGCCACGTCAAGACCGGTCATGGTCTCAATCGCTGTCTTCACCTTTTCCTGAATCTGCGCGCAGGTAGTCGGCACATTGTAGCCATAGCGGATATTGATCGCCAGAGCCACTTTCACTGTGCGGTCCTCCACTGTGATCCGTACGCCCTTCGAAAGGCTCTTGAAGCTGAGCTTATTAATCAGGTCGCGCGTCACATTGCCCGCCATGGAAGCGACTCCTTCCACTTCCGATGCCGCAAGCCCGGCAATGATCGCCACCACCTCGTCTGCAATCCGGACCTCGCCGAACTGCTCTTCATTTTCCAGTTTATACGTATGAACCTCTGCGTTTTCCATATAGTAACCTCCTGATATCATGTTATAAATGTCAAAGAATTATCTGTCAACGGTTTTCTAAATACATTTTTCTTAGCGCCCGAACTCCGATAACTCCAGCCCCTCGTTCCGCTCCAGCACCATCCCGACGGACCAGCTGTTGACAAACAGAAGCAACGGACGTCCTTTGAGATCGCGGATTTTCTTCATGTCTGAGGTGCCGACCAGGTGATCCAGATCGACATCTTCATTTTCAATCCAGCGGATATATTCGTATGGAAGCATTTCCAGCCGGATCTCTACATTGTACTCATTCTCCAGACGGTATTTCAGGACGTCAAACTGCAGCACGCCAACCACACCGACTATGATTTCCTCCATGCCGGAGGAGGATTCCTGAAAAATCTGGATCGCGCCCTCCTGGGCGATCTGCGTGACACCTTTGACAAACTGCTTGCGCTTCATCGTATCGATCTGGCGCACCCGCGCAAAATGCTCCGGCGCAAAGGTCGGAATCCCTTCAAAAGCAAACTTATTCCCCGGCATACAGATTGTGTCGCCAATCGAAAAAATCCCCGGATCAAAGACGCCGATGATGTCTCCGGCGTAGGCCTCTTTTACCACATGACGCTCCGAAGCCATCATCTGCTGGGGCTGTGAGAGCCGCTGCGTCCGGTTTCCCTGCACATGGTAGACCTCCATCCCGGCGTCAAATTTCCCGGAGCAGATGCGCATAAAGGCCACGCGGTCCCGATGCGCCTTATTCATATTTGCCTGAATTTTAAACACAAAAGCGGAAAAGTCCTCCTTAACCGGATCAATGATGCCGCAGTCAGCCTTGCGGGGCAGGGGCGGAGTCGTCATCCGCAGAAAGTGCTTTAAAAAGGTCTCTACACCAAAATTGGTCAGCGCCGAGCCGAAAAACACCGGAGAAAGCTCCCCTGCGCTGACCAGCTCCTGGTCAAATTCGGCGGATGCCCCGTCGAGCAGTTCAATCTCCTCCAACAGCTTTTCCTTGTTTGCTGTGCCTATAAATTCCTCCAGCTCCGGCGCGTCCAGGTCGATCTCCGTCGCCACACCGGCTTTGGTACCCTTCTGGGTATCCGTATAGGTCATCACCCGGCGGCTGGCGCGCTCATAAACGCCCCGGAAATTCTTACCGGAGCCGATCGGCCAGTTGATAGGGCAGGTCGCAATTCCCAGCTCTTTTTCGATCTCATCAAGTAAATCAAAGGTGTCGTTCGCGTCGCGGTCCAGCTTATTGATAAAAGTAAAAATCGGAATGTGCCGCATCACGCAGACCTTGAACAGCTTCCTCGTCTGCGCCTCCACGCCCTTGGACGCGTCGATCACCATCACTGCCGAATCCGCCGCCATCAGCGTACGGTAGGTGTCCTCCGAGAAATCCTGGTGTCCCGGCGTGTCCAGAATATTAATGCAATATCCGTCATAATGAAACTGCAGAACCGATGAAGTCACAGAGATTCCTCTCTCCTTCTCAATCTCCATCCAGTCCGAAACCGCATGGCGCGCCGTCGCCTTTCCTTTCACGGAGCCCGCGAGATTGATCGCGCCTCCGTAGAGCAGGAATTTCTCTGTCAATGTCGTCTTACCCGCATCCGGGTGGGAAATAATGGCGAACGTGCGCCGTTTTTCTATTTCTTCTGCTATATCGCCCAAAATAAATCCTCCGTCCAAACATGTAATATTTCTATTATAAATAAAGGCAGTGCAGCGGTTTTCTGAACGCATATCCCTCATTGTCACACATCCATCAGCTCGGAATCTCCGTCAGAATCTCCAGCTTAAATCCGTCCCACATCTTCGCCGACACGTTCCAGTCGCGCAGGTCTGTCACGACCTTATGGTACAGTGCCTGGCCGCCTTTCACAATGTCGTAGGTGCGGGCATCGCTGCGTGCTTCCAGATGCCGCCCGAAGCTGCAGTTTTTCACATCCTCCGGTCCGAAGTCATCAACCTCTCCGCCAGGCCAGAAAATATATAATCCCGGGAAATCAGCCGCGTCGAAAGCCTGCTCCTGAGCAGGTGTAAAGGCATGCGTTTCCCGAAGTGTGCCAAGCAGTTGCCGGCCGACTTCCTCATAGCAGGTCAGCACGTGCGCGTAGCGGCAGACCGTCCGGGTAAAATCTGAGACGCGGAACTGCCCCAGCCAATCCTCGTCCATCATGCCGTCCTCATCCTCGTGAGATATGATAATCACCACCGGAAAATTCCGGCTGTCATCCTTCAATACCTCTACCAGCTCCGGCAGATCCTCCTGATGAATAATTCTGCGGCGGTTCGAACAGGGCAGACCATTAAAAATCCCGACCGTATCCACGATCGTTTTATAATATCCCGGATAACTGAAGAAAATCCCCGCCCCCTCATGCGCCGGGCGGTCATCCTTCCTCGCCTGCGCGTAGCCATTCGACACGCACAGCCAGACCTTTTCCGTCTCATCCATCAGCAGAGATGCCTCCGAATACCAGATACGTCCTCCCACCTCCGGATCCATGTGGCGTACATGCATATTCATCCGGCTCTGTGCGCGGTCCAGATTGACCGCCACATGATAAGCCAGAATATCCGCGTGAAACGTCGACGGCTTCTGCGGCATATCTTTAAACAGCTGACCATATTTTTTCACAATCCAGTCGTAGATCTGCTCCACGCAGGCATCAAAAATCTCCCGGCTGGTTACTTCCGCGCCTTCTTCTTCCGCCTTTCCCTTCATCCGGCTGCCATCCACCTGGGTGCGCATCTGGAACACCGTCTGGCGTGTCAGCGGCCGCAACTCATAATGGCGGGACTCCGCAAGGCTCTCCTCGCGGCCGTCATTGTAAACATCACGCTTTCTGAAAATCGCGCTCAGACGGCTGTCATGGTACACGCCGTCATTGAGCAGCGCGATAATCGTATTCACATTGATCGGTACCCGCCGGCTGCGTTTTAACAGCTGGTCAATCAGCACGACACGTTTGGTCTTATAAAGCTTTTTAGCCAGCTTGTCACCCTTTTCCACTTCATCGCCCAGCAGAGCCGCCACCTCCGGATAAAGCGGCACATCACTCATCTTTACCCGGAAATGGCTCTTAATCATATCGCTCCAGCGTCCGGCCTTATAAAGCGTGTGCCCCAGATCTTCAAACAGAGTCACCATCGACTTGTCGCAGAGCTCCAACGTCGCCAGAATGCTGTTCAGATAGCGGGAAAAGCTCTGATAGTCCCGCCAAAGCTCTTCCCCTTTATAACGCATGTCATGCTCAATCTCATGCCAGCCTTCAAAAAACATCGTCTTGATCTGAATCTCAAAGGTATCGTCAATACACATATCCCAGGTATCCGCGGAAATCTCATCCTTCAGATATTCCGGCAGCCGGAACACACCGTTGAGCTTCGTCGGCTTAAATTCATCATCGCTCCGCTCCGACGTCGACCATTCCAGCACTTCAAAGGTCTGCTCCATAATATGCCTGCAGATCTCCACATCATCATCAAAGTAAAGATTCACCCGCACACCGACCAGATCCTGCAGCAGGCGCCCCCTGCCGTATTCCTTCTGCTCGAACTTGCGCGCCATGGAATCCGCCGTCTTTACACGCGAAAAAACGCGAAAATACAGACCGCACTGCTCCATCCGGTCTGTTATGATCTGCTTCAGGTCAGATTCTACAACTGGAGAAACACGTACATGCTCCGAAAATTCTTCTTTTGTAAAAATGACCCGCTCTGTATCATCCATCTATCAACACCGCCTGAAAACTTTCATTCTTTTATAATCGGATAGGGGGAGTCCTCTCACCCTATCCGTGCGCGGCGCTGGATGTCCAGTGGACATCCGTTTAGCGCCGACCGGAGCGAAGCGTAGACCCGGGTGCGGCTTTAGCCGCAAAATTCCTAGCCCGGCTCTGTGCATCATTAAAAACGCTCTGCGCAACTATTTTGCGCGGCTTTCCCTGTATCCCATGTCCGTACTCGCCATGCGAGTATGGACGAAGGCCGCGTCTTGCGCTCTGCGCAACTTCAATGCGCGGCTTTCCCTGTATCATACCGAAAAACCCTCTGGAAGTCAACGATATAAAATTGTTTCCCGTAAATTTTCCTCTTGAAATTCCTCCGGTAATAGAGTAAGATAACTCAGGTTGTAAAGACAGTGTAAAATGATAGTTAAGGAAATCAGAAGGAGGAACCCCATGAGACACCTGATGAACCCTTTGGATTTGTCTGTGGAAGAGCTGGATCAGCTTCTCGATCTTGCCAATGATATTGAAGCCCACCCTTCCCGATATGCTCATTCCTGTGAAGGAAAAAAATTAGCGACTTTATTTTATGAACCAAGTACCCGTACCCGCCTCAGTTTTGAAGCAGCCATGTTGAATCTGGGCGGCAGCGTACTTGGTTTTTCTTCGGCCGATTCCAGCTCCGCCGCCAAAGGCGAGAGCGTTTCTGACACCATTCGGGTAATCTCCTGCTATGCAGACATCTGCGCGATGCGCCACCCCAAGGAAGGCGCTCCGCTTGTCGCATCCATGAAATCATCGATTCCGGTCATCAACGCCGGCGACGGCGGACATCAGCATCCGACGCAGACGCTGACCGATCTGCTGACCATCCGCTCACTCAAGGGGCGGCTGGGAGATTTTACCATCGGCCTGTGCGGCGACCTCAAATTCGGCCGCACCGTCCACTCCCTGATCCAGGCGCTGATCCGCTACCCGAATGTCCGTTTTGTACTGATTTCCCCGGAGGAGCTCAGGCTGCCCGACAGCATCCGGGACGGCGTGCTGCGCAAAAACAATCAGGTTTTCCGGGAGGAGGTCCGTCTGGAGGACGCCATGCCGGAGCTGGATCTGCTTTATATGACACGTGTCCAGAGAGAGCGTTTTTTTAACGAGGAAGACTACATCCGCATGAAGGATTTTTACATTCTGGACAGAGAAAAAATGAAGCTAGCCAAAGAGGACATGCTGGTGCTGCACCCGCTGCCGCGTGTCAATGAAATCTCCACAGAGGTGGATGATGACCCGCGGGCCGTCTACTTTAAACAGGCACAGTACGGCGTGTATGTCCGCATGGCGCTGATTCTCACATTGCTGGAGGTGGAAGTATGTTAAGTATCGGAGGATTGAATGAAGGAGTGGTGCTCGACCACATTGAGGCCGGTAAGAGCATGGATCTCTATCGCTATCTGAAGCTGGACCGCATGGACTGCGCGGTCGCAATCATCAAAAACGCGCACAGCAATAAGATGGGCAAAAAAGACATTATCAAGGTCGAATGCCCGATCGACCGCCTGGATCTGAACGTACTGGGATACATTGACCACCGGATCACCGTCAACATCATCAAGGATGGGAAAATCGTAGAAAAAAAGCGGGTAGAACTCCCGGAGCGTCTGGTCAACATCATCAAATGCCGCAACCCGCGCTGCATCACCTCCATCGAACAGGAGCTGGAGCACGTCTTCTATCTGGCTGACCCGGAGGAGGAGATTTACCGCTGTCTCTACTGTGATGAAAAATACCGCACTTCGAGAAAGAAAAAATAACTGTAAAATCGATGCAGGCCAGATAAGACTTTAGCTGCAAAACACCCTCGCCGGGTTTTGTCCGACCTGGCGCATAAAGGCAAAGCAGGCAGGAGAAGATTTTCTCTCCTGCCCGCCTGTACATATACTGCTTCTCTGCTTTTTAAGTCAGCCACCACCGGTTCAACCGGTGGTTTGGTATTGGCCCTCCAAAGGGC
>JAJBVE010000011.1 GCA_020859995.1 Clostridiales bacterium | reverse complement strand
GAAATCAATCAATTGCTTCAAAAGAACCGTCTTGTTTTCACAGGGCGGTTTTTTGTTGGAAATTTTACGTGGAGATGATGTGAACATTTGGAAAAGGTGAAGCTGATGGAGAGAGTGATCAGCGTTGGCGGGAAAGGTGCTCAGGTGACGGATGGAGATTATTCAGAAGCCTTGTATTGCCTGCAAGCAGTGATGGTCCTGGAAAAATTGCTTGGAGAGAAAATCCCGGGGAATCATTTTGAAGCGGGCTGGATCGTATGTGGGAGAAAAAGGCAGAAACAGATTGAGAAGAAATTGTTGAGGATTCGGAGCTGGGTGAGATTTTTGCAGATCAGCGAGAATGAAGCAATCATCCTGACACCATCGCTGATGGCAGCGGATGAAAAAATCAAACCGCTTTCGGTCAATGAGCTTTTTGAAGCTTGCTCATCTTTGCTTTGAGGAAGCTTATTTACTCTATTGCGTTTGCCGTCCTCCGGCGGCGTTACCAGGGGTCTCAGGGGTATTCCCCTGACAAGATGCCGTTGTGAAACGAAAGTGAAACAGATGTGACACGAAAGTAAAACAACAGGCGTATCTTGCCATTTCCTTTGGAAATGTGGGCTTGTGAGGTGCGTTTTTGAAGGGTGGGGATCTGGGAATTATTACAAAAATATTACATGGAGAGGACAACAAAAAGGGGGCAGCAGCCTATGGCGAACAAGACAGTCTGGAAGGCGTTCCGGTGTACGGATGAAGAGGCAGCGGAGCTTTCCAGGCAGGCGGAGAAAAACCGGTTATCAGAATCGGAGTACATCAGGAGAAAAATTTTTATGCTGCCGCAGGAGACAAACCTTCTGCTGCAGGAACTGAAACATTACGATTTGAAAATCGGGACAAATATTAATCAGATCGTGCGGAGTTGCAATTCAAAAAAATTTGTCAGCTCTTATGATTATCAGAAGCTGGCGGAATATCTCGAAAAACTGGATGAAAAGTATTATGAGGTGGTTCGGCAGCTGCGGCTGCAGAACGAAAAAAGCTTTTATGCGGCGGGAATGGGTTATCTGACTGGAAGTGGTTATGAGGTAAGCCCAGAAGAAAATGAACAGGAAACGGATGAGGAAGAATTTGATGAAGGCGGTGATTATGGTTCCGATTATGAGTAGAAGGAATTATGCCAAAAACATGGGAAGCGGGGGATGACCGATGGCGGTGACGCGGCTGCTTCGGATTAAAGAGACAAAGGGGAGCAATCAGGCTTTGCATTTGAAAAAGAATCTCTTTTACATCTGCCGGAATGACAAAACAGAGAACGGTTTATGGATTGGAGGAAATGCGGGAAGAACGCCGGAAGTGATTTACCGGACGATGGTGGAAAATAAAAAATCCTGGTGCAAGACTGACGGAACCCAGGCGTTTCACTATATGCTGTCTTTCCCGCCGGACTGCGGAATTGATGAAGCGACGGCATTTCAGATTGCAGAAGAATTCTGCAGTGAGCTGCTCGGAGATAATTATTATTATACATTTGCTGTTCATAATGACCGGGCGCATATGCACGTACACATTACGTTTGATTCCGTGTCAAAGGCGGACGGTTTGAAATTCCATTCACCGAAGGGAGACTGGGAAAAACGTATCCAGCCAATCACGGATCGGTTATGTGAAAAATATCATCTGCCGACGCTGGATTACAGTGAGGAGCGGCGCGGGAGAAATTACGGGGACTGGAAAAAGACGCAGAAAATGGAAAGGGGCGAATATTACAGCTGGACGGATATAATCCGCGATGATATTGACGAGGCAATCCATAATACGGACAGCTATGAAGCAATTCTTGAGTATTTGCGCCGCGATGGATATACTGTCACTCGTGATGGAAAATATCTTTCCCTGCTTCCAGAAGGCGCAGGGCGGGCATTCCGTACAGGCCGGCTGGGAGATGGGTACGCGAAAGAAGAAATTATCCAGCGGATTGCGGATAAAGCCAGAAAGCCGGATATCGAATACCGTTATCAAACGTATGGAAACCGGGAAGAGATACGGGAAATTATTTATGCGAAAATTGTAAGGAATCCCGGATGGAAGATGACACCGTTCCAGCGCAGTTTTTGGCACAGATGGAATGATACTTATTTCATCCGGAAACCGGACCGGATGACGGAAGAGCGGAGACAGCGGAAAAAACAGGATATCCTGGAAATCCGGAAGTTGTCAGATGCCATCCGCTATATGATTGATTATGATATCGGTGATTTATCGAATTTGGAAAACCGGAAAGCCGTGCTTGAAGAAGAACGAAAAACGATATCGCGGGAGCTTTCAGTGAACCAGACGAGATATTATAAAAAGCAGCCGTTTTATCTGGTGGCCAGATGTGAGAAGCTGAAAGAAAAATATCAGTCTGATCCTCTCCAGGAAACCAGACAAGAAATAGAAGATTTGACTGAAAAGATTGAGGCCGTCTGCCCGTATGGGGAGGCGGTTTTTCAGTGGCACAGTGTGAAAAATAAAATGGACGAATGCCGCAGGCTCTTAAAGGACAATAAAAAAGAACAGAAGGTTGTCGATGATATTTTCCGGTTGTTTTATCAGATGGAACCGCCCTTAAAAGAACGGGAGATTGGGAGAAAGGATTTGGAATCCTGTGAAAAAGAATTCGGGGATGTATCTGGTATTTTGCCTGAACAATCAGATGGAATCGAAATCAGCTTCCGCTCGCAAAAGAGAGACGGCAGAGGAAGAGTTGATGATGGAGTTGCGGAGCGAAGCGGCATGACGAAAGTCACGATCAATGAAAAGCTTTTTATCAGGATGGACAGTGAAGAAGATTATATTACCCGGATACCTTTTAAGCGCGAGTATGTCAGCATACCAAAAGCAGACTGCCAGATATCGGCGGACGGTACGATATTGACAGCATGGCTCCGCGATGATCAGGACTATAAGATTACCGATTCAAACGGGATTCCATCGGATACATTAACCGGAACGAAATTGAAAATAAATTATGAGGATAAAACAGAACGTAGAAGAAGGGATATAAAAAATGGAAGAAATTGCAGCAGGAAGGAACAGACTGCCAGCGGTACAAGATGAGAGAGCAGAAAAAGTCTCTAAGCCACGTTTTAGAGACAATCAGACTGAATTGATGAAAACCACACAAAAAACAGAGAACGGCAGCACTTCTGAGGGTGCCAAAATGTATGGGTGCGATTGGGGGGAACGCGCGGTGACAGATGAAAGAGCGCAAAAGAAAACGGAGGAATTTCTCCGGTATTGCACGTATCTGTCATCAGATGCTTCCTATTCCCACCATAAAGAACAGCTTTTTCTGATGTGTAAGGAAGCATTTAGTAAGGCTTTTATTGAAACAATCTTTTGTCAGGGAGCAGACCTGGATCTGGCTACCATTGACCTGATACGCTGCCTTGCGCTTGCAGGGGATGAGAAGTTTGCCCTGGCATTTTATAAAAGGAAATTTACTCTGGCGGAAGCGAAGGAAGCACTGTGGGATTATGCAGCCCGCAGGAAATCTCAGATGTTTGACAGCATTGATAAGCTTACGGAGGAGCTGGGGAAATCAAGGGATCGGTTTGATACCCAGATGGAGTTTCTGAAACGGGAATATGAAAACAGTAAGGAATATGCGGATGAAATCATCAGGCGGGAGCGGGAAACTGCGGAACAGATGCTGGAGTCGGAAAGGACGAATCATGCGGAAACAGTAAAATCAATGCAGACATCCTATGAAACGGAAAAAGCACTTCGGGAATCACTGGCGAGCCATGAAATAGAAGGTCTGCAAAATAATCTGAGTCAGGCTGCAGAGAAGTATGAGGCTGCTAAAAAAGAAATGAAGCAGCTTCGCAGTCAGCTGCAGGCAGAACAGGATCAAAGCAGGAAATGGCAGGAAGAACAGGATCGGTTGAAGCAGGAAATTGAAAGGCTGAAAAGAATGATACCGGAAGGCTCAGGAAAGACCGAAAATTTTACTGAGAAAACAGATTTATCCGAGATGAAAAGTGCCGTGGAGACAGAAAACCGACCAGGGATGGGAAAAACTGTGGACATGGACAACCCTTTTGAGACGGGAACATCATCTACAGTGAAGAATGCTGCCAGGGAAAATAAATCAGCGGAATCTGAAAAAAAGATTGGGGTGCCGGAATCATCCTGCAAGAAAAAAACAGGATCTCATAAGAAAGGCATTCTTCCTTTTTTACCCAGAGAGAGGGAGAGCAGGAAACGGAATGATTTCGTAGTAGCGTTGATTACAAACCCGAATTATTCCGATGAACAGTATGAGATTATTTGCAGCGCGATAAAGGCCGGCCTGACGCTGAAGGAACTGGAACAGATTTGTAACCCGAAGCTTCCGGCAAGGAATATGAGAATGCTGGCGAATTTTTTCTTGAGACCAGAGGATGGAATTGTAACGGGAAAGGGGGAGGATACAGATGGCAGCACCAGTAAGGAAGCTACAGCAGAAGGATCTGGAGAGGGAGCTTGAAAATCTGAAAGAGGCAATGCAGGCTCTGGTACAGAGCTATGAATCTATGAACCGGACGTTCCATCAGTATCTGGAAAGTGTTCCAGAGATGAGTGGGCGTTACGATGATTTTCTGACAGAAAAGGGGATTGCAGAGTGGCAGAGGGGTTCCGGGCGAACAGAAGATACGCTGACTATGGAGGACCAGAATCAGGAGCAGACGCAGGAACAGAATGAGGTGCACCAAACACGTAAAGAAGAGCAGACAAGACAAGCACATTCCGGGCGGGCTTTGTAAGGAGGATATGCGCATGGCAAAGATAAATGAGGTCATAAAACTGGCGGAAGATCATGCCGCAGAGATAACCTCGTCCCCCAAAAAGTGGATGGATTATCTGGATACGGCGGCGCGCCTGTACCGTTATCCATTCGAGGATTCCTTATTGATACACGCACAGCGTCCGGCTGCGACTGCCTGTGCGGAATTTGACGTATGGAATAAGAAAATGAACTGCTGGATTAAGCGGGGGTCAAAGGGTATTGCGCTGATTGACAAACAGACCGGTTCGCGTCCACGGCTGCGCTACGTATTTGATGTATCTGATACGGTTCCGTCCAGAAACGGCAGGCATCCGGTTCTCTGGCAGATGGAAGAAAGGCATCAGGAAACCATAAAAGAACATTTGCTGGATATGTATGAGATTCCGGAGTATTATTCTGAAAATCTCCAGAGTGTTCTGCTTGGTGTGGCAAAAGTACAGACGGAGAATCATTTTAATGACGCAGTGGAAAGCATGCTTTCAGAACCGGAGGCGGCATCCCTTGGCAACGAATCAGAAAAAATACGGAGTGAATTTCGTATCCTGATGGCAATGAGCATTTTTTATACCGTATCAAAGAGATGCGGACTGGATATAACCAATTATCTGGAAGCAGAGGATTTCCGGGATATTGTGAAATATCGGGACATCGGCCTTCTGGCACATCTGGGAGATGCAGTATGGCAGGCAAGTGAGCCGGTGCTGATTGATATCGGACGGACGGTACGAAAAAATCTTTTGGAAGAAAGCCGCGACAAAGTTGCAAATCAGAATCGGGGAGATTACAATACTCCCAATAAAGCTAATCAGGAGACTGAAGGATCAGAAACAATTCAATCAACGGTTCAGGAACCTGAAAAACCAGAGTCAATCCAATCAGCGGTTCGGGAGCCCGAAGAACAAGAGGCAATTAATCAAACGATTCGGAAGGCCGAGGAACCAGAAACAAATTATACAGCAGAACGAAAAGGAGGAAATGACCATGAATCTGAACTATTATCGCAGCGGGGATTACCTGTATCCGAATCTGGCAAACACGGACGAGACGCCGGAGGAGAGCATCGGGAAGTACGGGATGCTCCGGGAGACATACCTGAAGGAGAACAAGCGGGGGATGTATTCGTCACTCCTGCTGCAGGGGAAGCTGAACAGCTATCTGGCGGACATCGAGAAGACCGCGCAGGAACGGCTGGAAGTTCTGATGGAGGGACTGCAGAAAGCATATCCGGGACCGGACAAGAGCGACCAGATGGCGTGGGTAGCTCACCAGAACAGCCTGAAGGAGATGGCGGAAGAGACCATTTATCAGGAACTGATCTACATCTGATTGACGATCAGAACGAAGGAACCAATGGAACAGTAATGGGTGAAGCAGAGATGGAAATCGTCTCTGCTTTATCTTTGCCCGTAATTCCAACGATGGAGGAACAGATCCGCGATATTGAGGAACGGCAGGCTGCGTTATATGCCGGAGAAATTTCAATACCGGCAGAAGTGGTAGATGAAATCTTGCGGACCGGCGGGAATAAAACGCACAGCCAGCTTCGTCTGATCCATAATTTCATGTCGGAGCAGACAGTCGAAGAACATACAGAGTTTGTGCGCACAGAATATGGTGCGGGCGGAAAAGGATTTGAAATTGATGGAACCGAATATTCTGCGTGGTTTGATCCGTCAGGGATGCAGATTGCGGTTGGGCATACGGTTCATGATCAGATTCTGGATAAGGCATTTATATCCTGGGAGGATGTAAGCAGAAGAATCCATCAGCTTTTAAAACAGGGAGAGTATGCGCTACAGCCGGTGCTGGATTCTGCACGCGGCACTGTCATCCGTGAACACGCGCAGTTTCTGGCATACTTTAAAATGGAAATGGCAGAGGGAGTGGCGGAGCAGGTCTTTGCGGATTTGGAACCTTTTACGGGGGGATTCCCGGATGTTGAGGAAAAGCTGACGGAACTTCTTTCCCAGCGGGAATTTTTAACGGATTTAAACGCAAGGCTGCAGGGATTTGTAAATGTTTATGAAAGCAACCATGATCTGATGCGGACGCATTTTTATAAACCAGAAAAAGTATTGCGGCAGTTTCAGCTTCTGGCGTTGGAAGCAATCCCATATCAGGCTCGTCCTGGCTTTATGTGGCAGGAACACAAGGCATTTATCACACAAGATGAAATTGACGCATATCTGTCGAGGGGAGGCAGCTTTTCAGATGGAAGGCTCTCCACGTATTCCTTTTATCTGCGGAATGATTCCGTGGGGGAAAGGACAGATTTTATCAAAGAGAAATATGGAACCGGCGGTCAGAGCAATGCACTGTCAGGAGCGGATGATTCCTGGGCAGATTATGATTCAAAAGGTTTGAGGCTTAGCAAATATGGAATCCGCAATCCGGATACGGAAATCCTGCTGCCATGGAAAAAGGTCGCGCAGCGGGTCGGTTTTCTGATTGATAATGGTCGCTTTTTGTCCGCTGCAGATTACGATCATATGGCGGAATATGAGCGCAATACGATGGCAGCGCGAATCCTGAATTTTTACTGGAGAATACCGATTGAAATAGAGCGTCCGTTTTCATACCAGCCGGACGGTGTGCTTGCTTATGATGGCAGCAAGGAAGATATTGTAGCCATGCTGGCAGAGCCAGGAAAACGGAAAGAACTTCTGAAATCCATGGATGAAGCTCTTGCTGCACTGCCGTCTGATTTTGACGGTTACGAAGATAAATCCAGAATCCTTGTGGATATGCGCGGTTATGTAGATGGTAGTTTTACGCTGTTTCCGGATAAGAGAGTGGAAGCATCGACTCCCATCGAAAATAGGCAGATGACGCTGTTCGACTATATGGGAGCGGATGCTTTTTCATTGGAAGGTGATGGACAGGAAAAGGAAGACACTCAACAGGAAGCACCGAAAAAGTCTGAAACGGTAAGCGCTGAAACAACAGAACCCAAAACAGTTGAAGATGAGACGGTGATTTCTACTGGTCAGGGCTCGTTTGAATATTATCTTTCTCTTATAAAAGAAGTGGTTTTGCAAGATACTGCTTATCAGAATGCCTGCAGAAATTCTGATCGTGAAAACGCCAGGATAGAGGGAGACGCTGCAGTGAAGAGGGCAGTGGGGTCCCTCGCGGATATGGAACTTTATCGCCTTTATTATGATGATTCTGAGTCTAAAACCCGGCTGCACGGTGCAGTGTTTGATGCGACATATCCTATGCTTTCCGGGCGGGAGGCAGAAGAGCAGTTTACAGTACAGAAATTGAGTGAGACGGCTGCAGAGGAATATGACGCAATCAAGAAGCGATATCAGAATACGCTGGTTGGTTTTGAACAGCATGGGTATTTTGAATTTTATGGGGAAGACGCAAAACTTGTTTCGCAGATCATCCGTAGCCGTCTTTTTGATAAGCCGATGGAATCAGGAACGGTCCCCTTTACAGCTTTTCCGATGAAGCAGTGGATGGTGTTTTCCGGTATGATCCGGGAAAAGGGCGAGAGTGTTGCCCTGATGAGCGAAAGCGCAAACGGCACACATCGGCTGATGAAGTATTTTAGCTGGAAAGACTATCTGCCGGTTGATGAAACCGTCCACATAGATGGAAGGGAATTTCGGATAGACAGTGTGGATTACCAGAATGGTGTGGTCAGTCTGCAGGATATGACTATGGCGAAAGAAGCCCGGTATCCGGTCTTCCGCAGTGAGTCCGTGGTGTTTGTCCGGTCATATTATGAGAATGAAGAACCGACCTTTGACTTTTCTACAGAAATACGGGTCATGGATGCGGTGGAGCAGGCTGGGGTGGGCCATGACGATTTCAGCGGCGAGCAGATGGATGTGATTTATGATGCGGCGCAGAAAGAGCTTGACCTGGAGCTGATCGTGAATCCTGATTTTTCTCCTGAACGGATGCAGCTGCTGGAAGATGCGGAAGAACGCCAGAGGGAAGACGGTGGTGATTTATCTCCTGATATAATCGAGATTTTATCTGCGGATGTCATGACACAGGAAGAAATTGACACTGCCAGAGAGAGATACCAGCTGCCGATAAATGAGGGAAATACAGAACAGACGGGAACTGCAGAAATTATCAGGGATGATGAAAAAGATACAAAGGATGTTGAGAATTCGGAAAATCTGAAGCTACGTAGTATTGTGCTGGAGCTGAATCCGCAGGAGAGGGAAGATGGGCCTGATTACTCGATTGAAACGGAAGAACCCGAAGAGAAGGAACAGCAGGAAACTGAAAAAATTACAGAAATAACAGATGCAGAAGGGAGTGTGCCTGTGCCCCAGGAGGATTTAAAAGTGGAGACTGGGGAACAGGAGCGGATCAACTTCCGTATCACCGATGATGATCTGGGTGCAGACGGTCAGAAAACAAAATTCCGGGCGAATATGGATGCGATTCATCTTTTGAAAACGCTGGAAGCTGAGAAGCGTCTGGCAACGGCGGAAGAACAGGCTGTGCTTTCCAGGTATGTCGGGTGGGGCGGTATCCCGCAGGCGTTTGATGACAGCGCGGATGGCTGGAAGAGGGAGTATCAGGAATTGCAGTCAGCGCTGACTGGAGAAGAGTATAAGGAAGCGCGGGCTTCTACATTGAACGCGTTTTATACTTCTCCAACGGTTATCAAAGCTATGTACGAAGCACTGGAACGGATGGGGCTGAAAAGCGGGAACGTACTGGAGCCGTCTTGCGGCGTTGGTAATTTTATGGGACTTGTCCCGGAAAGCATGGATGGTATCAAAATGTATGGGGTAGAACTGGACAGTGTTTCCGGACGCATCGCGCAGCAGCTGTATCAGCGAAATACCATATCTGTTCAGGGCTTTGAGACTACGCAGTATCCGGACAATTTTTTCGACTGCGTGGTCGGAAATGTCCCCTTTGGGGCTTATAAAGTCCATGACAGCCGGTATGACCGCCAGAACTTTTTGATTCATGATTATTTTATTGCGAAATCCCTTGATCTGGTACGTCCGGGCGGAGTAGTGGCAGTCATTACTTCAAGCGGGACGATGGATAAAAGGGACAATTCCGTAAGGAAGTACATCGGAAACCGGGCAGACCTGCTTGGGGCGGTACGGCTCCCGAAGGATGCTTTTTTACGGAATGCCAATACAAATGTGGTTGCGGATATTCTGTTTTTGCAGAAACGCGATCGCGCTAATATTACATCCCCACCATGGGTAGAGCTTGCTACAACACCAGAAGGTTATGCGATCAACTCTTATTTTGTCCAGAACCCGGAAATGGTGCTGGGGGAACTGACAACGGAGAGTACGCAGTACGGCAGACAGGAGGTGACCGTCAAACCGATAGAAGGTGCGGATTTATCGGAGCAGCTGCACAGGGCAATATCCCGTATTAATGGTATTATTACAGAATATGAGATAGCGGATGATGAACTGGTTGAAGATACAACCATAATTCCTGCGGACCCACTCGTGAAAAATTTCAGCTTCACGGAAAAAAAAGGGGAAGTCTACTACCGTGAGAACTCCCAGATGCGGAAGATGTCCCTCTCAAAAGACGCAAAGGCACGGGTGCTTGGCATGATAGGGCTGCGGGATAAAGTCCGTGAACTGATCGACTGTCAGTTAAACGATGGCAGTGACCAGGAAGTGGAAGAACTGCAGAAAAAGCTTGGAAGCCTCTATGATACGTTCACGGCAGCATATGGCCTGATCAACAGTAAAACGAATAAACGGGCATTCTCGAATGATAACAGTTACAGCCTCCTGGCCTCTCTGGAAATGCTGGATGAGGATGGAAAATTGGAACGGAAAGCGGATATCTTTACCAGACGAACCATCCGGCAGGCAGAACCTGTGAAATCTGTGGATACTGCCAGTGACGCACTTGCACTTTCGATTGGAGAGAAGGCCAGAGTTGATCTGCCGTATATGGCGGGATTGCTCGGCACGCCTGGGGAATATGACCGGATCATACAGGATCTGCAGGGAGTAATATTCCTTGATCCAACTGAAGCATTACAGGATGATGTGACTGTTGGCTGGCATACGGCGGATGATTATCTGTCCGGCAATGTGCGGTCGAAGCTGCAGATGGCTGAACAGTATGCTGTGGAGGATGAGAGGTTTGCAGTCAACGTGGAGTTTTTGAAAAAAGTCCAGCCGAAAGACCTTGACGCATCTGAAATCGAAGTCCGTTTGGGAGCAACCTGGGTAAAGGTGGAGTATATCCAGGAGTTTATGGAAGAACTTTTCCAGCCGTCCTGGTGGGCAAGAAACCAGATTAAGGTACAGTATTCCAGACAAACCGGGCAATGGCAGATTACCGGGAAAACCCGTGATGGCAGGAATGTGAAGGCTAACTCTTCGTATGGCACAAAACGCGCAAACGGCTACCGGCTGCTGGAGGATGCCCTGAATCTCCGCGACACGAAAATATATGATACGGTTACGGAGGATGGCAAGGAAAAACGTATCCTCAACCGGAACGAAACGACACTTGCCCAGCAGAAACAGGAGATGATAAAAGAAGCATTTAAAGACTGGATTTTCCGTGATATGACAAGAAGGGAAGATATCTGCAGGACATATAATACCCTGTTTAATTCGATCCGCCCGCGCGAATATGACGGGAGCCATATCCGGTTCGTCGGCATGAATCCGGAAATCACGATGATGGAACACCAGAGGAACGCCGTCGCCCATATTGTATATGGAAATAACACGCTTTTAGCACACTGCGTCGGGGCTGGGAAGACATTCGAGATGACTGCTGCAGCAATGGAGAGTATTCGCCTGGGGCTTGCCCGGAAATGTCTGTTTGTTGTGCCTAATCATCTGACCCAGCAGTGGGGATCTGATTTTCTGCGCCTTTATCCGGGGGCGAATGTCCTGGTGGCAACTAAAAAGGATTTTGAGCCGTTAAACCGGAAAAAATTCTGTTCCCGAATCGCAACCGGGCAGTATGACGCCATTATCATCGGACACAGTCAGTTTGAGAGGATTCCCCTCTCGGTTGAAAGGCAGGCCGCGTCGATTGAACGTCAGATTGATGATATCACATTTGCACTTGCAGACGCAGATTCAGAAGGGTTGGGAAAACGGAGCTTTACCGTAAAACAGCTGGAAAAGACCAGGCGTTCTCTGGAGACAAAACTGGCAAAGCTGAATGACCGGAGCAGGAAAGATGATGTGGTTACGTTTGAACAGCTAGGTGTAGACAGGCTTTTTGTGGATGAAAGCCATTTTTATAAAAATATGTTTTTGTACACCAAAATGCACAATGTTGCCGGTATCGCGCAGACCGACGCACAGAAGAGCAGCGATATGTTTATGAAATGCCAGTATATGGACGAAATCACAGGCGGGAAAGGGGTGACTTTTGCCACGGGTACGCCAATTTCCAACAGTATGGTAGAGCTTTATACAATCATGCGTTATTTACAATACGATACCCTGCAGGATATGGCACTTGGAAACTTTGACGCATGGGCGGCGAGCTTTGGCGAGACGGTTACTGCGGTCGAGCTTAGCCCTACGGGAACAGGTTATCAGGCAAAAACAAGGTTCGCGCGGTTTTATAACCTCCCGGAACTGATTTCCGTATTCCGGGAATGTGCGGATGTGCAGACTGCGGATATGCTGAATCTCCCAGTGCCAGAGGCTGAGTACATTGATGAAAAGCTCCAGCCGAGCCAGATCCAGAAGGACATGGTTTCTACATTTTCCAAACGCGCGGATGCTGTAAAAAACAGGGAAGTGGATTCCTCGGTTGATAATATGCTGAAGATTACGACGGATGGAAGGAAACTGGCTCTGGACCAGAGACTGTTGAATGATATGCTGCCGGATTATGAGGACAGCAAGGTGAACTGCTGTGTAGAGAATATTTACAATATCTGGAAAGAAACCAAAGAGAAACGGCTGACACAGCTGGTTTTCTCCGATTTATCCACGCCGAAGTCAGACGGTTCCTTCAATATTTATGATGATTTAAGGGATAAACTGACCGCGAAAGGAGTGCCTCCGGAGGAAATTGCTTTTATCCATACAGCAGATACGGAGATAAAAAAAGAAGAATTATTCAAGAAAGTACGGACCGGACAGGTCCGTATTTTAGTTGGCTCAACCGCAAAAATGGGTGCTGGTACAAATGTGCAGGACAGACTGATTGCCCTGCATCATCTGGACGTGCCGTGGAAGCCCTCTGATCTGGAACAGCGGGAAGGGCGGATTCTCCGTCAGGGCAACCGCAACGAAAAAGTGAAAATTTACCGTTATGTGACGGAAGGAACCTTCGACGCGTTTTCGTGGCAGACGCTGGAGACAAAGCAGAAATTTATTTCGCAGATCATGACATCAAAATCGCCGGTTCGTTCTGCAGAGGATGTTGATGATACCGCACTGACCTATGCGGAGATCAAGGCGCTGGCGACAAGTAACCCATACATAAAGGAAAAGATGTCTCTCGATGTGGATGTAAGCAAACTTAGGCTTTTGAAAGCAAATTACAAGAGCCAGTTTTACCAGCTGGAATCGGATGTGGCAAAGAAATATCCCGGCGAGATCAAAGCGACGGAGCAATATATTGTAGGTTTAAAGGCGGATGCGGAAGCGGTGAAAGCAATTCCGGCATTGGATAAAGATCACTTTTCGATGACCGTCAATGGAATCGCCTACACGGAATACAAAGACGCAGGCGAATCGATTGTAAATGCTGCCATCGCTATGAAAGCTGCGGGGGCGAAAGGAGTGATCGGGGAATATCACGGGTTTTCTATGGAGACAGATTTCGATATGTTTACGCGGCAATATATCCTCACTTTGCGAAAAGATGGGGGCGGCTACCGGGTGGAGCTTGGAAGAGATCCGTCCGGCAATATCATCCGCATCAATCATGCATTGACCGCAATCGGGGAAAAACTGCTGCCAGACGCGGAACAGAAGCTGGAAAGTCTGCGCCAGCAGATGAAGAATGCGCAGGAAGAGCTGAAAAAACCGTTCCCGAAAGAGCAGGAGCTGGCTGAAAAATCTGCGCGCCTTGCAGAGCTGAACAGTCTTTTAAATATGGATAAGAAAGAAGATGTGGGCGCGATTGGTGCCGGCGAAAGAAGCAGTCCGAATCTGGATCATCAAAGCCAGAGTAATCCGGAGCAATACAGGAATATACGTCCCAAAATGGTTGCTTACCGATGAGAAGGGACAGATGGTGCAGAGTGACAGGCTATGGATTTTGATGATTTGGATGTAGCTGGGTTAGGAATACGCGGAGAAAGGAGAAGTATGACAACACAGGAATTTTATGAAATGAAAAGAAAAAATGAGGCGGAGCTTCTTGCTGAACTGGACAGGCTGAAGGCTCATGGTGCAGAGATGGGGTACCAATATTCAGACCGTGTGGATTTTTCACGTTCAGACTATTGGTTCAATGTCGGGATTGCTTCCGCGTATGGGGTGATTCAAGAATACTATTTTTCATGCGGATCGCTTGACGCTCTGAAGGAAGCGCTTTCATGGGTCGTCAATGACACAAAGTTTTCTGAGGTTGTTGCTTTTGTGAAGGACAGAGCCTATGTCACATTCCGGAACAGGGGAGATATCGAAACCTTTGATGATTATTACAGGGATTATTTCCGCTTTTCCGAGGATGTGAGGGAGACGTATCCGGAACTGGCAGACCGCTTGTTCACGAAAGAACAGATGAAAGAAGTCTACCAGGCGATAATAGACAAGAAGGAATATCCCCAGTTTGATAGCTGGCTGCAGGATATGTGCAGGGCAGGACTTGTCTACAGCTGCCATAAAAAATATGTCCCTGTGGAAAAAGAAAGGAAGGCATATATGGAACGCAAAGAAGTGGAAATAAAAAATAAAACAGATGCTTTAGAAAAGGATACTGTTTACAGAGGTAGCTATTTTTATGCACGGGAACATGGAGAAGTGGATAAATATCAGCACTCCAGTCACCTGAATGAAATTTGTTGCAACGGTATCGAAGAAGCGATTCGTGATAACTATGATGGAATGAGGCTGAACGAACAGGCGGTAATTGCCGTGATGGAAAAATTCGGTGCGGAACGGATTGCTTTTGTGCTGGCGTCTACGGTTTTATACAAAAGCTACGACGGAAGATTTTCTCCGGAAAATAAAAAGTGGGCAGCTGGCATCCGCCCGGAAATGGTTGCGGAAATGGAACAATCCAACCCTGTCCAGTTAATCCGGCCACATACCCAGGTAACAAGCCATCCTGCTGTATTGGATGGCTTTATCAATCTGTTCCGCAGCGAGGTAAATCGCGCTGAACAGAAGAAAGAAGCAGAGTACATGCTTCTGAATGGCAGCGTGGATTCTTTTGGAATCTATCAGATTAATCGGAACGGTGCAGGGCGGGAGTATCTGTTTGAAGGCACGAGACTTTTGCAAAAAATGAACCATAAGGTAAATGGTGCAGATTATGATCTGATTTATGTCAGCAATCTTTCAAAGACTGAAACTCTATCAGAGACAGAAACACTGGATATGATTTTTGAACGGTTTAATCTGGATGCTCCGGAAGATTTTACAGGGCATTCCCTTTCAGTGAGCGATGTAATTCTGATCAACCGTGATGGTAAGCCCAAAGCATGTTTTGTGGACAGCATTGGATTTACTGAGCTGCCTGATTTTTTGCAGGAACGGCAGAATGCGATTGGCTATGCCAGAAATAGAGAAATGTCGGAGTATGACAAGAGCCGATCACAGAATCTGGCGCAGGAGAAAGCGGGGAACCAATTGGAAAAGAAACCGGAGAGCAAAAAGTTCCAGAAAGAAAAAAGGCAAAAGGCACGTTGAAAAATACGAATAAGAACAGGAGAAAGTAATATGGTGATTTGTAAATTTAAGGAACAACCAGAAAAAATGACAGACAGAATTCGCGCGTATGCGGAGGCTGTGGAGCGGCTTCAGGAGAAACAAAAAAGGCCGGAAGAAACAAATAGCAACAAACCAGAAAGAAGAGCAGGCGGGGTGGATGAAAATGAGTGAACAGACGAATGAAAATATGAGTTTTGACGAATTTTGTGCTTATGCGGAGAACCATATCAAAGAGTATCTTCCGGATACCTATCAGGACTGGAAAACAAAGATTATAGATCTTACAAGGCCGTCCGGTGAAGTAAAGGCGCTTACAATCCGGTCCCCGGAGTCAAATATCGCGCAGATGATTTACCTTGACAATTTCTACAGCAGCTATCAGCAGGGACGGGAGCTGCCGCTTCTGATGAAGAAAATTTCATCCATGCAGCTTGCCTATGATAAACGGTTCCCGGAAGGAGCAATCTTAGGATCAAACAGTATGCCTGAGATTATGGAGAGCGCGGCAAACTGGGACAGTGCGCGAGAATCTGTGCTCATGGAGGCGGTGGGATGCAGTAAAAGTGGCACAATGCTCACAGGACAGCCGCATACGCGTATGGGAGATCTTGCCGTAATCTATAAAGTTGTGCTGGGGCATGACACCGAAGATCAAATTGAGATTCCCATTACAAACCAAATGTTGTCCTGTTATGGGATCACACTGGAAGAGCTGCATGAGCAGGCAGTGAAAAACACCGAAAAGCTTTATCCTGCACACCTGTTTAATATGAGAGGTCTTATAGAAACGACGATGAATATTTCTACACCGGATAATACTGAAAATTATCTTGGATATAAGAGTCCTGTAGAGGAAACGATGCTGGTGCTGACCAATCAGAAACAGGCATATGGTGCGTGTGTGTTGTTTTACCCAGGTATATTGGATCAGATAAATTCCATGTGTACGGAAGGGTTTTATATTGCCCTTTCTTCCGTTCATGAATCCATCATTATTCCTAAAGCTGAGTGGATGGACGCTGAATGTGTGGACGACATGATCAAGGATATCAATGATATTTGTATCCGGCCGGAGGATCAGCTTTCTGACTATGCACACGAATATGATCCCGTCAGTAAAACGATATATGCACCGAGCCTTGACCAGAGCCCGAAACTATTCGAAGTAAAACAGGAAGACCGGATGTCAGATGAAGTTTTCGGTCAGATGCCGGATTCTTTGGAAAAAACGCAGGCGGCTGCAGAATTGTCCGCAAGTGTGCAAATGAAGGATGCCGAACAACAGAAAAAAGCACAGAGGAATCGGTCTGCCCGGTAGTTTATGAAAATACCGGGCGCGGCAAAGCGTGCAAGCCCTTCAGGATTGAGAGCAAGAAGGTTGCTATTGGCTTGCCCATTTTGTTTTGAGAGAGGATGATGGAGATGGAAATGGATCGGCAGCAGGAAAAACTGAATGAGCAGATCAGGAAGGCAAAAGAGCAGCTGAAAAAGCTGGAAGAAAAAGACGCGAATCTAAAAAAGCGGATAAAAGAAAAGCGAGAAAAAGAACTGGCAGCGTGGACAGCAAAATTCGACAAAACCATGCAGCCTCTTATTGAGCGGATGTTTGGAGCGGACTACTTTGAAAACATTCAGCCGGAAGAAGCCGTGAAGCATTTTTCTTTTCTGAGTGAGTTTTATGATGCGTCATTGCCGGAAGGTGACAGGGAAACATCGGAGAGCCTGAAAAGAATGACAGAATTGCCGGGAGACAATTCTGTGATGCTGGACAGGATGGCGGAACAAGCGGATAACGATCGAGAGCAAGGGGCGGTTGGCATTATATTGGCTGACGCATCAGAGATGGATTATGGCACACCGGGTGTCTTTTTAGAGCAGGAGATGGAACATAACATACCGGATGACACAATAGAGCAGGGAATGGGTAGTGACTTTTCGGATATCGAATCCGGGCAGGAAACAGTCTGCGGCGTTTTGGAAGAGTACGAGGAGGTATAAAAGTATATGGATATACAGGCAGATATGAAAATATTAAACAGAGACGATATCATGGCGACCGGAACGGTGACGATTGACGGTTTGATTACAATCAATGAAGTGATTGTCCGGAATATTATGCGGAACGACGGCACAAAAGATTGTGTCGTTTTTTTGCCGCGCAGAAAAACGGGGGAGAATGAGTGGAAAGATGTGTTTGAGGTCAGCAAGGAAGTGAAAAAAGAGATTGACGCTGCAGTAGGGAGCAGCATAAAAGAGGCGCTCCATATCGGCTATGAAGAGCCGAAGGTGGAAGCTTCTGTGACGGTTTATCTGAAAAATGATCTGCTCGGCTATGCGACTCTGAACTATGAAAATGAAATTACGATCAGAAATATCCGGATTTACAAGGCAGATAACCAGTATGGTATTCGTCTGGTCTATCCGTCCTATAAAGGGGAGAAGGACGAAAAATGGCATAACCTGGTAAGTGTTGATGGATTTTTGTTTGATGATGTGATTTGCCAGAAGGTCAGTGAAGCATATGAGAAGAAAGTAAAAACCATGCCGACGAATCGGAGGGCTGCAATATGAGTGAAGTGCAGGATGCCTGCCAGATCGTGCTTGTGACAGGGAAGAGCGCATATTGGATTGGGAAAATTTCGATGAAAATCACCATGATGATTATGAAGCTGATGAACACGATTTATCTGGCGAAATGGAAAGGTGCGACGACCCTCAACCGTTTCCGGAACATCAAGGGCGATGATTTTATGTTCATCAATGCTTCAACCGAGGACAGGGGGCTTTTGCAGCGCATAGAAAAAGAGATGGAAGATCATGGTATATTGTTTGCGCGTCTCCCGGATTTGTGCGGTGGGGATGGCCGCACACAGTATGTTATTTCTCCATCTGATGCGGCTAAATTCAAAGCGTTTCTGCTCGATCACAATGCCGGAAAATACAGTGATGTCAAAGTCGGACCGATTTCTGCGGAGGATTATGCCCGCACGGGGGTAGACCGAAATGGTCAGGAGACGCCTGAAATGCAGAGCCTTTCAAGGTCAGCCAATGAAACACTGCAGGAACAGAGACAAATCGGGATGCGTCAACCGGCAGGTATGCTTACCATGCAGGAAGACAAGCCTCACGCCTGGCGGATATTCCGGACATGGCGGACACGAGGGGAAACTATTAAACGGCCTGTCTCTGAGCGAACAGAACTGCCGCTGACATCACCAACGGTGCAATACAATTTGATCCGACATGATCAGCAGGCAATCGGACGCAGCGATATCTCCTGGATATCCAAAACGCCGCTCAAGCAGCATGAGAAATGGTCGATGTATGAAATGCCGGATGGAATCCATACGGTAATCATCCCCAAAACAGACCAGTTTCAGGTGGCGACGAAAAATGGTGTGTTTTATCGAGCGGCAGTTTACAATGAACATATGTATCAGATTGTGAATATGAAAAATGGCACAATGAAACTTTCCTCTGGCTATGAAGTGGCTGAAGCGATGAAAAAACCAGATATATGGACAGAGAATGAGCGCCTGAAGAACCTGGCACATAATCGGAATCTGGATGTAGAGATAGATAAAAACAAGGCAGAAAGCAGGGAACCGGACGGAACGGAATCTTTGGGGTATGCGGAAAGAGATATTGCGAGGAAAACAGAAACGCATGTAGAAACAGAGAAATCTGATATGCTACCTGAAGCATCGGAACTCACGATTACCGGGACAATCGGTGATCTGGGTGAGCTTGGCATTCGCGATACCTATTATGTGGTGGTTTCTAAGGACGGAAATCAGGAACATTATGTAGAATTTCCCTATACGGACTGTGAATTGTCTGCGGACAGGAAAACGCTGACAGTGCAGCTGCGGGATGACCAGAATTATGATGTTTTTTACAATGACGCAGGAAGTATTACCAGGGAGAAGATAAATGGCTCAGATCTTCGGAGTCGATATAATTCCGAGGCTCATTCTTTTGTCAGCGGGAAGGATACTGTGAAAAACAGGGAAAGAACAGAATCAGGGATGCAGCTGCCAAATGAGAGAACCAGGAACAGAAAACAAAAGAAGAATCCTGCAGTGAAGCGCACAAGACCAATAAAGCCACATAACAGATGATAGACAGGGGTGAGTAATTTTGGATATGCTGAATAAAAAGAAGCCGAACTATGGTTTCTTCTTTTTTTGTTCATAATAGCCTTGTATATTGGTTATTGTCTTGGTATGCTTTATGGGCAGGAGATCAGTCTTGAAAATCTGACGGAGCTGCTGCAGGAAGTGCTGACGCATCCACTGCCAGTCCAGATCACACCTATCACATCCAGAACAATACTTGTAGCGGTTCTTGTCTGGCTGATCGTATTGGCCTATGATCTCAGCAATCGGCGCAACTATATGCCGGGGCGTGAGTATGGTTCCGGACGGCTTGCAGCGCCGAAGGAAATCAACAAGGCTCTTATGGATACGGATGCCAGAAAAAATAAGATTATCTCGGAACATATCCGTATCAGTATGGATACGCGTAAAACCGGATTGAACAACAATGTCATAATTATCGGCGGCTCCGGCGCGGGGAAGTCATTTCTGTTGGTGAAGCCGAATGGTTATAACTGTGGGTATACTTCATATGTTTTTTGCGATCCAAAAGGAGAACTGCTTCGTGATATTGGAAATTACCTGGAGATGATGGGTTATAAGGTGATTGTCCTGAATCTGGTCGATATGGATGCGTCGGATGGCTATAATCCTTTCGAGTATATCCGAAGCGATGAGGATATCACAAGGCTAATTACTAACCTGATTGCGAATACAACTCCAAAAGGTGCCGCCCCGAATGATCCGTTCTGGGAACGTTCGGAATCCATGCTGCTGCAGTCGATTTTTCTGTATGTCTGGTATGAATTCCCGAAGCAGGGTAAAGCAGCTAACTTTCGTGGCGTGCTAGAGCTTTTGAATAAAGCTAAAGTCTCTGGTGATGAAGAAAATGGTTCGGAACTGGACAATCTTATGTATCAGTTACCGGAAGATCATCCAGCTCTGATCACTTACAAGAAGGTCTGCACCGGTGCGGCTGACACGATCCGCTCCATCATTATCTCTGCAAATGCGCGTCTGGCCTATTTACAGAATCCAAAGATCTTGCGCATTCTGGATCATGATGATATGAACATTCCGACTATGGGCGAGGGTGTTTATGAAAATCCAGATCGGAAAGTGGCTCTGTTTTGCGTGATACCAGACAATGACAAGTCCTATAATTTTCTTGTGGGAATGCTCTATACGCAGATCTTTCAGGAATTGTATTATATAGCTGATCACAAGTACGGCGGCGGTCGTCTGCCGGTTCCGGTAGCGATGTGGATGGACGAATTTGCGAATTGCGCCTTGCCGGACAGCTTTCTGGAAATTCTGGCTACCTGTCGGAGCCGCGAAATCTCTTGTAATATCATTATCCAGAATCTCGCGCAGCTGAAAACGCTGTTCAAGGACAGCTGGGAGAGTGTCTGCGGTAATTGTGACACACTCGTATATCTTGGTGGAAACGAGCAAAGTACGCATAAATACATTTCTGAGATGCTCGGAAAGACAACGATTGACAAGAAATCGTCCGGTGAGACGCTCGGAAATCATGGCTCCAGCAGCCGGAATTACGATGTCCTGGGGCGCGATATCCTTGATCCGAGTGAGGTGCGGAAGGTAGACAACAGGAAATGCCTGATTTTTATCAAAGGCTTCGACCCAATCTGCGATGACAAGTACCGGACAGCGGAAAAAGAGGAATTTCAGCTTGCCATGAAGCTTGGCCCCTATGAGCATAAAAAGAAACAGTGGCTGCAGGATGGCAGGGATCTCTTCTATATAAATGGTCCTGTTGGCGGCGGCAATCCATATGCGTCCATGATCTACCAGATTGAAAGCTATCTTGGAATTTTCGAGGAATCGACCGCTTACGAGGAATTAAAAAATCTGCCGGATTTTGGAGAGGAATATCAGAGGATTCCGGCTGGAGATGGATACCTTTATCAGAAAAAAGTGCTTCTGCCGGTTATTTCCTGCAATACAATTCCGGTAAAAACCGGACGGGGGCGTCTGACGAAGCATCCGATTGTCGGCTATTATTATAAAGGCAAGGCAACCACGGCAGAACCTGAGATTCTGAAGGAAATCTTTATACCGCAAAATCGCATGGGTTGAAATGCGTGGGACATAAAAAAATACTTTTGGAAGAATGGTGATGATACAGAATGTCGGTTGGATCAAAAATACGTTATAACCGCAAACTCAGGAATCTTACTCAGAGAGAACTCGGCATAAAAGCCGGGTTTTCTGCATCTACGGCTGATGTGAGGATAAGGCAATATGAATATGAAAAAATGGAGCCGAAGGCTGACATTCTGAAACGGATTGCGGATGCCCTGGATGTGAATGTTGTGGCTCTCTCTGGGAACTGCCCAGATTCAGTTATGGGATTGATGCATCTATTGTTTGATCTTGAGAGGGAATACGGAGTACATCCGGAAAAAAGGAGAGATGGGTATCTGCTCGGATTTGAGAGTGATGGTGAGACAGGGGCGTTCATTCAGGAATGTCTGTCCGACTGGTACCAGGCAAGAAAGAAGTATCTGCAGACGACAGAAAATAAGTCGGCGGACACGAATGCTTATGGAATCTGGACACAACAGTTCCACAGAGAAGAAAGGTGATAGAATTGAGCGAAAAGAATACATTAAAATTTGACTGGCAGTTTGGAGAAGAGGAGGTTTCATTGCGAGTGGCCTCTTATATGAATAATAATGGTCTTTACATAGGGCTGTTTAGTAGAACGGAGTACGGTCTGGAGCCTTTTGGAGATATGACGGTCAACCTTCCGGTCAGCGATATTGTTCCATTGAAATCGAATGAAGCCTATATCAATGGCGATATGTCTAAAGACTTATTGACATTTATTCAAAAAAATAAGCTTGGGACAGTTCTTCCAGAAGTAGGTTATTCAGGTTATGGACAATACGCAAAGGTGGCGTTTGATATGGATCGTTTGAAGGAATTTGACCCGGTCGGCGTGGAACGCCATCTCCAACAATACCGCAGAAATAATAAGGAGACCAGGGAAGCGAACAGAACGGAAGATTCGCATCAGCGAAAAAGGACAGGCCGGTGAGATCCGGGCAGATGGGAGAGATGATGGCAATGGCAGAGAAAACAGATTTACGGAAAATGACGGATGGATGGGAGCGGATATCATGCAGGAAATAAAATATCTGACGGAAAAAGATATGGAATACTTTTATAAGCTGGAAGAACAGGGGGAAGCGATCATTATTCGTCTGGAACCGGAGCAGCTTCTTTCGCTTGATCCTTCAGAACTGGACAGACGAAGAACGGATGCTGACAGTGAAATCAGTGAAGAGGAAATCCGGCAATGGTTACAGCAACATTTATCGGAACTTCGGCAGAGATATGAAGAAAATGAAACGGTATTGCAGGAAAACCGGCAGATGAGGATTGCACTTGATGACAGTGCTGAATCACATGGAACAGATGAAGCAGTTCGGAAAACTGATTTGCATTCCGCAAATGCGGGGAAGAACAACAGAGAAGCAATCATCAAGCTATTGCAGCAGAAAAAGCTTGATGAAGAACAGGCAAATATCATAAATGAAGCAATTCTGGATGGGCTGGATGAAAAGCAGCTGCTTGCAATGTTGATGGACGGAATGACTGCGGAGAAGATGCGGAAGATGTATGAGATTTTTCTTTCGCTGAGGGCAGGAGAATAGTGTTATTTCTGGAAGGGAGTGATAGCGAGGCTGTAGCCGATAACTCCTTTGGTTTCCACTTAGTTCAATACTTTTTTAGCATTTGTTGAACATTGTCCCATATTTGACTATGGAGGATTCGGAGAAAATGTGGTATGATTGGTAAATCCTGAAAAAGCGATGAATTGAAAAACACGGAGGATGAGGAGCAGAGGGACTTCGAGAAATTTCTGGGGTAAAACAATATTTACACTGCAAATGCAAAGAATAATGGGAGGTAATATTGAGTGTGGATAGTTTTTGCACTTCTGTCCGCAGTATTTGCGGCACTTACTTCTATCTTGGCTAAGATTGGGATTGAAGGAATCAATTCCAATCTGGCGACAGCGATTCGGACGGTCGTTGTGGTAATTATGGCATGGGGAATGGTCTTTTTGACGCACTCTCAGAGCGGGTTGCCAGAGATTAGTAAAAAGAGCTGGATTTTTCTGATTCTGTCGGGACTTGCTACAGGAGCTTCCTGGCTCTGCTATTATCGGGCATTGCAGATGGGTGATGCATCGAAGGTCGTTCCGATAGACAAGCTAAGTGTTGTAATTACTCTTGTGCTTGCTTTTGTCTTTTTGCATGAAGAATTTACAGTGAAATCTATTATTGGCTGTGTGCTGATTGGTGCAGGAACACTATGCATGGTAATGTAATGGAATAATATCATAAGGGACAGTGAATAAATGGATTTAAAAGACAGAGCTAAAAAGCTGAAAGCGGATATACCGGCAGTCTTCATCGCTTTGAAAGACAGAGAAACTCCGGTAATAGCCAGAGTGTTCGCAGGAATCACAGTGGGGTATGCTTTATCTCCGGTCGATCTCATTCCTGATTTTATCCCTGTACTTGGGTACTTGGATGATATTATTCTGCTGCCGGCGCTTGTTGTATTAACAATTCGGCTGATTCCTGTCGATGTGTGGAAACGGAGTCAGGAAAAATCCGTTAATCTCTGGAAAGATGGAAAACCGAAGAAATGGTATTATGCAATCCCGATTGTCATTTTCTGGCTGCTGGTGATCTGGTTTATTGTCAGGGGAATTTGTTTATGATGGTATTGTATAGCGATAAGAGAATTGAAAAATAAAAACCAGAAAATGCTGACATTCAGCTGCAGCAGAAAAGGACAGTGATGTGTAATGGGCAGATTAATAAGTCTGCTGGTCGGATATGCGTTTGGCAACTTCCTGACAGCGGAGGTGGTATCCCGAAAGGCTTCCGGAAACAGTGTTTTTAACTATAGAGATTGGGAATCCGGGGATGACGAATAATCGTAAACCGAAGGAGAGCCTCACCATAAAAAATTGTCTGTCGGCAATGGCTCGGCCTGCGCCCATGATTCGCTAAAGCGAATCACGGACATATTATGGCGTCTGTATTATTGGACTGATTGGGGTTTTGATCAGTCACTACCTGCCGATTGGCGCGGTTCTGATACCGGCGGCTTTTCTCATACCGGCGTTCTGCTTATATGGACGCGAGGTGGGCATTCTTGCGATCTTCATGGCATTGTTGATGTTGCAACGACATATGCCTGGACTTAGAAATATTCCCACAGGAACCGAACCGAGGAAGGATT
>JAJBVE010000078.1 GCA_020859995.1 Clostridiales bacterium | reverse complement strand
CCCATGCATTCGAGACGGTCATCGGATCTTTCTGCGCGTACTGGATTGCAATGCTACCACTGCCTTTCCAGATATTGTACCCAGCACTTAACATCCACTCCCCGACATCCATCATTGCCCCGCCAAAGCTCTCAAAAGCAGAACTGATTGCATTGCTTATCAATCCCATGTCCGATGTCCTCCCCTCTAGTTTTCACTGTTTTTCCATCAGGAAACTCCCAGCATCGACATCAGGGTACCGGCCCCGACCATGATCAGACCGGCGATGATCCTTTTCAGTGCGGAGGTTTGCTGCGTGCCATCGTGGGACTGGTAGCCATTCGCAAACTCAAACACGCCCCAAGCCGTGACAATCACGCCTGCCGCCTGGATAATCGAAAGCACAAAGGAACTCAGGCTGTTGATCTGCGTCACTACATCGCTCGCACAGGCCGTTGACCGGATTGTCAGCACAGCCAGCAGTGCCGCAACCGGAGCCCTCGCACGGTTCTTTTTTACTGCCTCTTGAATCTTCTGTATTCCTTTTCCAAAGTTCATAATAAAAATCCCCTCATTCCAGGCGGGCAGGGAAAGCCCTTCTCTCCCTGCCCGTCGTTTCATTCACGTATTACAATAATTGTCTGTTTTTCAAACCTTTCTCAGGCTCTCTTCCTTCTTTTCAGCGCAAGCACCACAAGCAGTGCCGCACCTGCAGCCATCGCCAGAAGTGCCGGCAGATAGCGGAACATATCACCGGTCTTCACAGAAGATGCCGTCACTGTTCCCGAGCTACTGCTCGTAGTGTTCTTTCCGGTCAGATCAACGGTTTCTTCTTTCGGGGAGTCATACATCGTGACATGCTGAACCTCTGCCGTATCCGTCACCTCAAAGGTAATCGTCTCTGCGACCTCATATCCATCCGGCGCAGTGATCTCTGTCAGGGTGTAGGTTCCAACCGTAAGATTGGTGATTGTATGAACCTCATCTGTAGAAGTCCACTCGTCAACCGTATTGCTGTCTTCATCTTTTACGATCAGATGCGCGCCCGGCAGCTCTTCATCATTGGTGATGTCCTTCTTGCTGATTTCCACTGTAATCGGGGCATCATACATGGTCAGGGTCTGCTGTACCTGCGTATCATCAATCGTAAACTCAATGCTCTCGGCTGTCGCATAGCCATCCGGGGCAATCGTCTCTGTCAGGGTATAAGTCCCAGCCGCAATGTTGATCATGTGCGGCTCTTCTGTGGAAACCCACTCGTCTACTACATTCCCCTCGGAATCCGTGATGACAAGCTGCGCACCCGGCAGTTCTTCCTCGTCCGTGATGTCTTTTTTACTGATTGTGAACTCAATCAGTTCATCGTACATGGTTATAGTCTGAATGGAATAATCATCCTCTACCGTAAACTCGATGCTGGATGCTTTCGCATATCCGGCAGGGGCGATTTCTTCCGTAAGTGTATAGGTTTCACCTACGATCAGGCCGCTCACCGGATGTTCTTCTGTCGTTGATACCCAGGTATCCACAACATTTCCTTCCGAATCGGTTACTGTAAGGGTTGCTCCTTCCAGTTCTTCCTCGCCGGTGACAGACTTTTTGCTCACATACACCTGCTTATCAACCATAGTAAGCTCCTGATCCGTCCCATCATCGGTCACTGTAAAGGTGATGCTCGATGCTTTCACATAACCATCCGGCGCGGCAATCTCTGTCAGCGTGTAGGTTTCGCCTACCCGGATGTTGCTGATCGCGTGCGCTTCCTCTGCAGAAGTCCATTCGTCCACGATGTTGCCTTCGGAGTCAGTTACTGTCATGCTCGCTCCCGGAACCTCGTTTTCTCCGGTCACGTCCACTTTATGAACGAGCACCTGCTTATTGATCAGGCTGATGGTATCACTCTCGGCTTCCTCTGAAACAGTAAACGTTGTTTCGGATGCAATCGCGTAGCCTTCCGGAGCTTTCGTTTCGACCAGCGTATAAGTCTGACCAATCACAAGGCCGCTCACCGCATGGGCCGTGCCATCGGATATCCAGGCATCAACCACATTTCCATCCGCGTCACGCACTTCCAGTTCTGCGCCTGCAAGCTCCGTCACATAGCTGTCCACCTTTACAACAAAGAGCTGCTTATCAACCATGGTGACTGTCTGGATTGTGCCGTCATCTTCCACTGTAAACACAATATCAGTCGCGACCACATATCCATCCGGCGCGGTTTCCTCGGTCAGTGTATAGGTCTGGCCGACTTCCAGTCCGCTCACCGCGTGCTGTTCAGTCGTTGATACCCAGGTGTCAACCACATTCCCTTCGGAATCCGTTACTGTCAGGGTTGCGCCCGGCAGTTCCTCTTCGCCGGTAATGATTGTCTTGCTCACAAAGACCTGCTTGTCCACCATGGTCACATCCTGGTTCACTCCGTCATCTGTTACCGTAAACTCAACGCTGGACGCTTTTACATAGCCATCCGGCGCAGCAACTTCTGTCAGAGTATAGATCTCGCCAACTTTAAGTCCGCTGATTGCGTGTGCTTCCTCTGTAGAAACCCACTCATCAACGATGTTGCCTTCAGAGTCCGTCACCGTCATGCTCGCTCCCGGAATCTCGTTCTCTCCAGTCACATCCACCTTATGGGCAAATATCTGCTTATCCGTCATCTGGGCGGTCTGTACTTCCCCGGTCTCCGTAACGGCAAACGATACAGATGCCGCTGCAACATAGCCTTCCGGTGCCAGCGTCTCTACAAGCGTATACTCCCCTGCAGGAAGTTTATTGATCCGGTGTGCTTCCTCCGTGGATACCCATTCCTCCACGACATTCCCTTCTGAATCAATCACCTGCAGCGTCGCGCCCGGCACTTCGTTTTCTCCGGTCACATCCACCTTCGAGAAGTTCCACTTCGTATAATCATTGACCCAGGAAAGAGTCACTGTGTCGGACTTCGCACCATTCTCATTCAGGTTGTTCCCTGATTCGTCAGATTCATAAATAAATCCGTTCGTGTCTACGGCCACGTAGCGCGGCGTTTCATCCAGCACGTAGCCGGTCAGTGTTTCGGTTTCCCTGATCTCATATATCCCAGATACCAGATATTTTGCTGTGATCGTGCCTTCCGCATCGGTCACAAACGTGCCGCCATCTACTGCGCTCTCACTCTCAATTCCGGTGCTTTCCACTTCCCCGGTTCTCGTGACCGTGAACGT
>JAJBVE010000121.1 GCA_020859995.1 Clostridiales bacterium | reverse complement strand
GAATTCACACGCCGCTCATTTCGGAAAGCTCACGCCGATGGGCCGGAATTTGCATCAAATAGATATTTTTCATCGCAACAATTCATATTCATCCTTTTTTCGACAAAATATAAGCCCCTCCTCATCGTTTCCGATGTTGAAGGGGCTTATATACGCAAATGAACTAATATATACTTTTTGTGATTTATATAGTGATTTTGATTTCCCTGAGTAAGTCTACTGCATCTCCCAGTGAACTTACTGCATCTACCAAGTTATCGTGGTTTTCGTCGAGTTGGTCATAAATAGTTGGTTCAAACTCTTCCGCAAAATCCTCAAAAGTATCTTTATTATCGCTTTCCTCTTCCGCAAGCTGATCGAGTTCTATCATTATACTTTCAAGTTTTTCAATGTAATCATCAATTCTATTTCTTGTATTAATATCCATATTTTTTCCTCCCTATTCTGCCGAAACATTGAATACGTCAGCCAACAAGTGATAAGGATCAATCGTTTCCGCTGTCATCACAAAATATCCCGTTGGGCATAAGGACTCTCCATGATCATCCACGATCTTCCATTCATCCGGGACTCGAAATACTCTTGTATTTGCAGGAATTGACACTGGCGTTTCCTGCAAAACCTCAAATGTGTTTCGTTTTCCTTTCCGCATTACTTTTACGGCAACCCAAGGCTTGCCGATCGGATAGGTAAATCTGTCCATTTGATATACCCCCTTTACCAGTAAAGTCGTTTTAGACAGTTGATAACCACTCCAAGATGGTCGATTGCATCAGCAAAATTATTACTATTTGAATCAGCCCGGATATATTCTTCCGGCTGATTAAGGCTTACATGTACGCGTCTGTCCGCCATTTCGTTCAAATACAATGATTCGAGAACATCCATATCACTGGACAGCCGGCCAATCATTGCATCTGCTTCTTTTTTGTTTAATCTCTTCTTCTCTTCGTTCATTAGCCTTCCTCCAATTTTCCATCAACCAGGAGAGCCCGGTTATATACTTTCGGCACAAATGTCAGGTCAGTAGTTAAGATAGGGATATCCATTTCTACCCAGCGGGTACGTTTCACACCAGTAATAACATTCCCATTTGGAAGGCAGACATCCTTCTCGTACTGTTCTTTTAAGATAATCGCGCCCCGCTTGTATTTAACCGGGTAATTGCTCCAATTGATTCCTTTCTGCAGCATCAGCATATCCTGGATATCATGGGTGTTTTTCTTGTCCAGTTCTTTGTCAGAAAAATATGCATGTCCGGCCATTTGGATGGAATTCCTGGTTGCGTCCTGCTGTCTCCAGAGAAGGTAGTTGTGTACTTCCATGACATTCGGCAGACAGAATACACGGGAATCGAATTCTCCTTTCCAGAAATTGTTTTTATATATGCAATTTGGATCATCCATTTGATTCACAATTTCCATATACGCCTGCTGGAACCTCAGGGTACACTTACTCGCAGTAATCGAAACCATTTTTTCAACATTTCCATTGAAAAAGCAATTAAACCGGCCACGGTCTGTAATATCGTTAATGATCAGACTGATTTCGTCTGACTGCGTGTAAGCGCATACAACACCTGGGATTTCTTCACAAAGCTTTTTTGATGCTTCTATCATTGCATATGAAAAGACATCATCGAAAGGTCTTGCGAACTTTCGGCAGAATGTATGTCCGGCACGCATATCCAGCCGAATTATCTTCGGACAGCCAAGAGTTAAGAAATTTTTCGGGACAGCCTCATACTGTTTCATCCTCGTTCCAAGACTGTCTTTTTCGTATTTTTTGCTCATAATTTCTCCTTTTTTTAATTTTAATTGTCTGTAGATTTTTTAATAAGTTCGTGTTCTATTACGGAAGAAGTAATCTCGTTTTTCGCAAGATGATCTGCAATATCTTTTATCCGACAAACACCGCGTAGTAAAATGACGCTCTCGTCCCATGTGTCATCTGTCTCTCTTTTGCTTTTTGCCTTGCAGGAGTAAAGAACTTCGCCGCCTGAGACAAACATGGACTCATTATCATTCATAACAAGATATATTCTATCGTCTTCAGGACAATCACTTTCTTCCAAATAAGTATACTGATCATCACCTATATAAATAAATAAATTATAAGTTTGACCATCTATATTAGGAAGTTTTTTTCAATCGGAATAGCAAGAATAAAAAACAGCATGTTATTTGTATACTGGGAATAATCATATTTCATCCTGCCCAAATATTGTTTGTGATTATTGTATTCATTCATTATTTTATTAAGTTCCTTTTGTTTTTCGCTTTTTTTGTCTTGTAATTTTAGACGCTCTTTATCTATAAATAATAATGATTTTTTTCCCAACATCCAATAACAGTTCTCATTTTTTTCTAAAATATCCTTTTTATTTGGTTCCCAATACTCGAAATCAATCCTTACTGCAATATTACCACTATCGAATATAATATTATTATATTGTATTTTTATTACATCAATTTCATCTTCACCAAATGGAAAACTTAAAAGTTCTCCTTGATATTCCTTTTTATATTCAGAATTACGAAAATACTGCCGCTGGATATTTTCCTCAGTCATCTCATATGAACGGGCAAGACAAAAAAGTTTAAAGTTTAGCAAATCAATATCTTCTTTTATTTTATTTATTTTTGCAATTAAAATATCAGATTCTTTAATATATTTATCTTTTAAAACAGCATCAGTACAATCTTCCCAAATTAGATGACTGTCATCGAATAAAGATTCTTTGTTGCTTTCATAATTATCAACGATATTAAGCAACGGTTTATATTTGTCAATTAAAAGAGATTCAGTCTCACTCATTTGAGCATTATTTTCAAATTCTGTATATTCAATTTTACATTTATCCAAATACAGCTCAAATTTTGGTTCTCTTATTTCTGATTTTAACCGGCTGGCTAGATTTTTGGATTTTCCGATATAAATAATTTTATCGTCATAAATCCATCAATAGCAATAATAACCACTCATCTGTTTTCTCCTTATAATATTTTAATGTTTGTCATTTTTATTTACAAATGTAATTTTTGCTCGCAATTTCACCTTTTTAGAATTCCAGCCAGAAAGGACTCTGGCCGGAAATATCATATAGTTTGCCTAATTGCGAATTCTCAGGCCTTCTTTCTGTTTCTTTCGATTACTGCTGACACCTTAATCGATGCAGCCTTATCATAGCCTTCTTCCGTTGCAAAAATAGGCCCGCAGAATTTTGGTAAAGCCTTTGCTACTTTTTCTGTAGTAAATTCGCCCATACCATTTTCTTTTATTTTATCAAGAGTAAATAAGATTCCAAGATCAAGCATACTGACATCTCGGGATATTTGAATGACCCCTTTGTCTATAGCTTCTACTGCGCTGCTGAAATAACGAAAAAATTCAAAAGTAATTCCAATTGATTCTGCATTAAGATTCATTACAATCCTCTTTTCTTTTTAATTTTTGCGACCATCTGGTGCAAATCAGTTCATAATCACAAGCCAGTTCAAATTCAAAATCATCCGGCCATTCTTCAAGGGCACCATCCGGAAAACAAATAATGTCTTCTTTCTCAGAAAACCAGAATATATCACCGGTATGGAAAATTCCATCAATGCTTCCCTTGGTAACCCTATAAGGAATATTAGGTTTTAATTTTTCCATTTTCAAACCTCAATCAATCTTTTCAATTTTTAATCCATTCATTTTTGCAATTTCTGCAAACTCGCAGATATGGTAGCAGCCGGAATATCTCGGTTCGATAAACTCAAAATGGAAATCATCCACCCAATTCACGCGCCGGATTTCTCCATTTACTTTGACGCGGCCAAGATCCGGAACCTCAAAAAGAGTTTCATACTGAGGAGTGATGAACCGGATTTTATCCGCAGGGACACAGTCTGACAATTTGAGGGTTTCGAAAAGGGACTCCCGTTCTTCACGATCAGCTTCAAGCCGGTCTTCTTTTTCAGAAACACCATTGGACAACCATGCCGTAAGCAGGTTGTATCTTTGAAGATTTTCCACATTTACCGCCTTTACAGTTCCATCGTCAGTGTCAGCATTTTCCATCAGCCGGTACTCATCTTCCGTCCAGCTGCATTTTATTGTTTTACCGAAATACATATGTTTAAAAAATACTTTATCCATAAATTTCTCCTTCGTTAATGGTGGCGGACAAAGCCGCCCTTATTTGATTGTACCATAATCCTTTATATTTACCAGACAGTTTCGAAAGAAATATTATCATTTGCAATCATCCGGTATTTCAGTATATCTAGAATGTTTTCTCTGGACATATGCTGCCAATCGTACTGAACCATAGAATCCATAGCACCGAAATTTTCTGCCCCGTAATACGAAATGGCCGCAAGCGCAAACTGTACCGGATCCAAATCATCCACGTCCAAGCTAGCATAATCGCAGACATTCTTTTTATTGATCCACGAATCCGTGATATCCACGGTCAGCTCGGCAAACTGGTACAAATCTTCTACATCCGGATACGGCTCACAGTACAGGACTTTGATTTCCGTATCCGAATGTTCGTCATCGACAAGACGTCCATGTTCAAAAAAATGATAATCTCCAAAATTCTTATACATATTTCTCTCCTTATACGCAGGCCACTTCAAGAGGTCTGGTCAGTAATAACTTTGAATAATTCGGATAGGAAAGGATTTTCCGGACATCTTCTTCTGACCGGATTAGATTTTCAAGGTTACCGGATGTTCGGATATAGACTGTCTTACGCTGGTTGTCTACAGGCTTTCCGTCCTGGTCAAATTCAAAAATATTAACAACTTCGTATTCCGTTCTGCTGATCCCGTAAACTTTGCCTTCACAGGAAACGTTATATTTCCCTACCATCAAAACCATATTATTCGCCTCCTTTAATGAAGAAATAATTCCGGTCAATTTCCTTATTAATCAGATTTGCCACGCGTTCCTTATCGGCGGGCGGCACTATACTGTCCTTACTTGCAAATCCGAGCGAATCGATGGATACAAGTGCCTGTGCAGCACATTCTTCGAGTGCAGCATGATCCCGCATTCCTTTTAAAAAATGAGCCAGAATCAATTGCAATCCGGCAAGATTTTCGATTGCGGAAGCAATATTTTCTGTTTCTGATTTCAATCTTGTGATTTCTTCGAGCTTAATGTCTCTATCATTCATAGTTGTTCCTCCTTTTACCAAATATGCAGTGCAGCCGAAGCCTTTTCGGCCAGGCTCGCTTCCTTATACCATTTATCTGTTCTTTCGATGAATTCCGTCATCACTTCTTCTGCGGAAGAAACGAATTCCGAGTAATCCATATTGATCCAGTTTTCATCGAAATCACCGATGTCAGCGTGGTCGTACGGAAATCCATGGACTCCGTCTTCTTTATATCCGTATCCGGTATCCACTCCACCTACATACATGTCGAATGTCAGGATAGAATGGTTTTCGATATCCGATCTGATACATACATCGAAACAGAGTTCCCCAGCCCGGATACAGCCCTTTTCCCATGTATGGTGGGTGCCACTGAATTTTCCGGGTTCATTAACCTTGAGGAATCTTTCCTTTATTGCAAGGAAATCCTCCTCTTTAAAATCGTTCCAGTAAAAATTTGGTTTCATTATAAAATCTCCTTTCTTCTAAATAATGTTTCATTATTAATATGTCGGATAATAGAGGGTCTGAAAAATAATTTTGAAAAAATCGGACATATTAAGATAGGAGGTAAAGAATATGCTGGATTTTTTAGATGAAGAAAAAAAATGGGGCTCAACCTGTTTTTCAAAAGATATGGAAGAAGAGGAATATTCTCGCAATATTATCGGATCAACTTGGGGTATGCATATTGTGGAATCAGGAAAATTAATGTATAATCCATCTAAAATTTTTACGAAGGAGAAAACCATGAGTTTCGCTGGAATCATATTCTACAACAACAGAATCATCGGCTTTTCGGATAGCAAAGGATCTAAAATTAATAGTGAAGGAATTGAAAGTGAAAATACAGAAAGACCGTTGGTTAAGAAAATGTTTTGGAACTGTAAATTTCTGACTGTTTTCACGGGCCAAGACGAATATATTGTTTCTGGAAACAAAAAATTAACTTTGGAAGAACTTGTCCCTGAAATGATTAAAAAATGTACCACTCCATACAAACTTGGAACCAGTCTATATCGTTTCCTTAGAAAAAATAATATTGGAGACATTGTTATGCCAACCACTATGGTTGCTGGCTTCCACGATCCAGAGACATGGGTTCCCGTTTGTTTAATTGGAAATTTTACGCCTGAAAGATATGATTTCCGCATCATTTCTATGGATGAAAATGATGTAAAAGCATATTTTGCCGGGGAGCCCAGATTTTCGAAATATTTTAGCGGAACACCTTATTTGCAGTCTCCGGACGAATATGTAATACAGAGCGAACTAGAAAATGCTTTTGAAAAACTTTCTCCATATATGTCTTACTGTTCCGTAGGTGGCCCCTGGGTGATACAAGAACTCAAATAGGGACATAAAATGTTTTCCTGATTTTTCAACACAATTTAAAAAATCAGACATATTAATATAGGTAGAAAAAGTGGAAGCCAACCTCTATCGAATGTATTGTAAAGGTTAAATGCATTTAGAGAGATTGCAAACATTTTATCAGATTGAATTCCACTTTTTCAAAAATCCGACATATTAAACATATGAAGGATTTCGTGATGGCATAGTGTAAGGCAACACAGCAGTCGCAAAGAATCATTCCATCATGCTTGTGGTGGTGACAGCAATATTTTCTTTCTAATATCCTAACTGCAAAAGGAAGTTCGATTCTTCCTGCCATCTTAAATGTGACCCTTACAGCAATCTTTTTAAGGGAAATGTAATTTGGTATTTACACAAAAAGGGTCATGAATAAATAGAAACTGTAAACCAAATTCCGTAATTCGGAATACCCCCGACGGCATAGTGTAATGGCAACACAGCAGTCTTTAAAGAATCATTCCATCATGCTTGTGATGGTGACAGCAATGATTTCTTCTATAAAATCCAAACTGCGAACGGGTGGTTCGAATCCCCCCTGCCGTCTTTGTGTGACCCATACAGCAACTTTTTAAGGAAGATATAATTTGGTATATATAAAAACAGGGTCATGAAAGGAGACATCAACATGAATTTCGCAGAAGCTGCAACTGAAACTGCAAAATGGACACACACCGAGAACGGAGCCGTCGCCCGCAATACCACGAATAATGCGCTGCTTGACCTGTACGGTACCATCGGCGCATTGCGTTCCGCTGACCATGCCCGAATTGAAACACTCTATGCGGAAGCGTATGCGCAGGATCCCTTGTTTGCAACGAAGATCTTATTCTATTCTCGCGACATCAGAAATGGTCTCGGCGAACGCAAAACATTCCGTCATCTGATCGCTTACGCAGCCAATCATCATCCGGAAGCCATCCGTCCGAACCTGGACCTGGTCGGCGTGTTCGGCCGTTACGACGACCTGTACAGCCTCATCGATACAAAATTGGAAGACGACATGTGGCAGACTATGAAGATCCAGTTCGAAGAAGACAGGAAAAACCTGGCGGACGGTAACGCTGTCTCGCTGCTGGCAAAATGGATCAAGACTGCCGATGCGTCTTCAGAAGCGACCCGAAAACTTGGCATCCTGACCGCGCAGAAGCTTGGGTATTCCGTATATGAATTCAAGCGCATCGTCCGTGCCCTGCGTAAGCAGATCGGCATCGTCGAAGCATTCATGTCCGCCGGTCAATGGGATAGGATCAAATACTCTGCCGTACCGAGCCGCGCCATGAAGATCTACAAGGACGCATTCCTGCGCCATGACGAAACAGGTTTCAAAGCTTATCTCGATTCCGTTGAGAAGGGAGAGACAACGATCCACTCTTCCACTTTGTACCCGTATGATCTGGTCGGCGAATACCTTGAAACTGACGGCTGGCATGCTCACCTGAAGGCTGAAGACCGTGTTGTCGAAGCTCAGTGGAAAACCTTGCCAAACTATGTATCTGAGAACACGAATGCCCTTATTATGGCAGATACATCCGGTTCCATGTGCGTAAGCCTTGGCGGGCAGCCGTTCCGGACAGCCATCGGGCTTGCGATCTACTTTGCAGAACGGAACACTGGGGATTACCACAACCTCTTTATGACTTTTTCGGACTACCCTGAGCTAGTTTACTTGAAAGGTGAAACACTGAACCAGAAGGTCGAGCAGGTCATGCAGGCTGACTGGGGGTGTAGCACAGATCTGAAGGCTGCATTCGACCTGGTACTGAATATTGCTATTAAGAACAACGTCCCGGCAGACGAAATGCCAAAGGCGATCGCCGTCGTTTCCGACATGGAAATCAATAGCAGTGGCAACAAAAATTGGACGTTCTATGACAAAATGGCAGCCAAATTCGAGAAGAAAGGCTACAGCATCCCGTCTGTCATTTTTTGGAATGTCAACAGTCGCAGTAATGTATTCCATGTAGATTCGTCCCGTAAGGGCGTGCAGCTGGCAAGTGGCCAGTCCGTGACGGTATTTATACAGGTTCTGGAAAACCTGAAATATTCACCGGTAGAAGCCATGGAACATGTCATTAACTCTGAGCGTTACGATTGTATTACTATTGATCAGAACTAATTTCAAAAGTAAATTTGCAACTATATAGACTGCGAATTTTTTATCAGATGGAATTCCAGCTTTCAAAAATTCGACATATTAAGAATGCAAATAATTATCTTAAGCCTGCCTTTGTAGGCAGGCTTAATTTTCCCTCAGAAATCAGATAAAAACTAAAGCCCATTAGCCAAGCGGCTTAAGGCGTAGGATTTTGACTCCTATATCATTGGTTCGACTCCAATATGGGCTGCTCTTAGGAAAGGATGAAAACATATGCTAAGCAGTCCGAAACACGGATGGGCAACCATCACCATGCAGGATTGGTCTGACCGCTGCAGCTATCTGAATGATATTCCATTGGATCTTCTGGAGACCCTAATCAGAGTGTTTAAAACACACAATCCGCAGGCAGTTCGTATTGATGCAGAAGGATGGGAATATCTCCTTATTTTCGATAAATACGATTCTTATATCATAGAAGAAAAAGACGATCCTTCTCTTCATCATATCGATTTAAATCTGAATAATATAGCAAAAGAACTGATATCAGATATTCGGAAAGATATAGATGAATGGACAGACTGGTTCTCATACAGAGATTCAACAGAAGAAGAATTGTTAGAAAGAAAAGAACGGCTGCTGAAACTTTGCAATATATTAGAAAATATGATAGAGAAAAAACCTGTATAGCTTTAGACGCGTGGCTTCATAGGGGACGTTGAGATGGGCGTAGAGAAATCGGTATCCCATTTTAACGCAAGGCAATCTATGCATATATCGTACTTCGATAATTTACCGAGCGTGGATCGAAATAAATGTATTGATTCTGAATCCGGGCATCAGGAAAGTATACAGCCGCCAAGAGGAAAACCTCAGGCGGCTGTTTTTCTATCTATCCCATTTTTTCTTTTCGTTTACAATCCATGTCGCGCACATCAGAACCATCCCGATAACCGTCGGCCAGATAATCCCGAATGAACCTGTTTGCGGCAGGTCATATACAGCATCATCCGCGACTTCAAACGCAATCGTATAAAGCACCGCTTCGTCCGGATCCGCCGTCTCTGTCCCGCTTGCTGTATATGCGGTCACGACATATTCCGCATCCGCCGCCCCTACTGTCAGACCGGCTGAAGCAACGGAATATTCCACGCTGTCATCTCCCAGCGCTTCCCCTGTCTCTTCATCATTTACAAGTGTTACTGTAAACGATGAGTCCCCGGTATCCGTATCGAACGTGATATTAATCTTCCAGATGCCGGCATTTAACGTATATCCAGCCGGTGCGGAAGTCTCTTTTAAGTAATACGTGCCGGGCTTTAAATATCCCAACCAAACTTCGCCAGTCTCATTATTCGTCATATCTGTTCCGGAAGAAACAGCTGTTTTTACTTCCGTCAGGCAGATTTCATCTTCGTATAAAGTAAATTCAGCACCGGACAGATAATGGACGTTCCCGGAACCGTTGGAACTGGAACTAATCTTATAAATGTCCACGGCATACGCGATCTGCGTATTCACTGCCGAATACGTATATTCAATCCCTCGGGTGGTTTCTGATTCCGTAAAATCCGAATCTGATAACTTAAATCCCGCTATGCCGGATGTATTATCCGCGGAACTTTCGTATATCCCATCCCCTGTGGAATTCCCTGCATAACTGTATGCAATCGTTTTTCCGTTGCTCTCTGCCTGCAGGTTCACGGAGTAACTCCATGTTACGGTTGTTGTCCCGGTTGATGCATTCGAGACTTCGGTGACATTCACACTAAATTTCGATTCGGATACGGTTTCTCCTGTACTGATATCTTTCACTGCCGCAGTCCCTGCCACGACAGTATCTGACATTTTCGTCATGGTATAAACCGTGTCGGATACAAGTTCCGTCCCGCTATCTACAGTTCCGACGATCTCAAAGCTTACTGAGTCCCCGATGCTGATATCATCCAGTGAGAACAGGTTCTTCCACTCTTTCTGGATCGTCAGGGTTTCATAATAAAATCCCGCGTCCCATGTCGATGAAACGTAAATTGTCCCGGAAATTTCCTCAACAGTCGGCAGTTCAATGCCCGTAATGCCTGTAACCTCGTTTGAGATATATGCCGTCGCAAGCAGAGTCTCCCCTGTTGAAATATTTGTCTCACCATAAGCAGGCTGAGACTTATTGTATGCCCCGGATGAGGTCAGATGGCTCTGGTCGGTTACACTTAATTTCGAGAACAATATCGGCGTTTCACCTGTTGCTGCCACAGTATAATTATCATCATCGTCGGCAAACACGACATAGAACGTTCCTGCCGGAAGATTCTCAAACTTATACAGGCCTGTGGTACCTGTCGTCACCGGACCAAGCAGGTTCCCCAGCACATCCACTGCGCGGTAAAGCGTTTTCAGATCCACGCCGTTTGCTTCATACACACCGTCGATCGTGATCGTATTAAGATTTTCCGTCACATCCGTCTTTGTGTCCGTGTACAGATAAACATCCACATCCTTTAACGGCTTATCCGTGCTGCTGCTCGTCGTGTTGTATTTTCCGTCGCGGTCCTGGTCAAGCCATGCGATACCGGACAACGTCCGCTCGACGATATAGATATAGGCGTTGTTGGCAATCAGGGATGTATTCTTTTCCTCAGCGTCTGTATACTGGCGGTAGAACATATTCTCCCAGTAGACATCCCCGCCTTCTTGTGCGGAGCCGCTGCTATCCGCGATCAGCGAGGTGTATCCGTTTTCAGTCACAGATGTTGCCATTGTGATATCAATCGTGACGGTCTGCCTCTGCTCCACGGACGGCAGATATACGTACAGCCCAATCCCTGTTGCTTCGCTGGAATACTGCGTCAGCAGTTCCATCTCATCATCGGTCATGGTATAAGTAACCGTCCATACCGTATTCCCGTCTGCGTCCAGTGCTGTCCCTGTCTGCGGGACAGCTTTAAAAGCATCCCCGTCATCAATCGTATTCATGATCTCAGTCAGGTTCGTGACCGCGTAACTGTTATCCAGTTCATAATCCAGCCCGCCAGAAGTATATAAAAGCTTCCCTGCGGTTGAACCGGAACTGCCAAATTCATCCCCAAGATATGCCAGGTATGTCTTTTCATCCGTAAATGTCAGCGTGATCTCTTTTACCTGGTACGCGCCTCCGAATGATGATCCCCTGTAATCCCCGTTGTAAGGCAGGATTGTCCCGATCTCGACCGTGCTGCTTGCACCTTCGTCATAATTATAATTCAGGCTGAATTTCAGATCTTCGCCGAGGTCAAGTTTTCCTTCCCCGGCCACCCAGATATACTCCTGCACGGAGCCTGTCGGCATGATCTTCGCAGTTGAACTTTTTGTATCCGTACAGATCTTTTCGTCGTCGCTCTCATATGCCAGATAGATTTCCGCAGTCGTTTTGAGTTCCTTATTCAGGATACTCAGCATTTCCTGCGACGAACCGCCCGGATTCCCGATGGTTGTGCTGTAATTGATGGTCGGCAGCGACCTCGTAACATCCGTCACATCCGTTGTCAGCGTAATGGTAGTCGTCCCATCTGCGTTTTCCACGCAGGTAATATTCCAGGATAACTCGCCGTCCTCATAATCCGACTTGCTGTAATCAAAGGACAGGGAGCCGTCATTATAGCTTAAATTGTTTGGCAGGGTGATTGTGATCACCACAGTGGCTGCAAGATCCCCGTTTGTGGCGATGTCATTGGAGACGGACGTATCCAGGTTCATGGATGGCGTGACAGTGAAATTCGCCGTCCATTCGCCATTTCCTAAGTTATAATAATATTTCGCATCATTCGAATCCCTGCTCGCCTTATCTGCGTCTACAATCGTAATATTGGAATCCAGCGTGTAAACAAGCAGGGTATTCCCGTAATAATACCCCGGCATATGGGTCCCGGTCTTCATATATCCTCCGGAATATTCTGATTTGATATAACCGGAGTTGTAAACTTCCAATCTGGCAAGTCCGGAATACGTATACCCGTCCACTTCCATATAATCTTCCGCCGCGCTTATATAACTTGCCGGATAATCCGTAAGATCCCCTCTGCCGTAAGCCGTCGCCCCGCCGGACGTACCGTATACGCTGTCCGTGCTGTACCAGTTAAAATCATACAGGATGTCATCCAGCTTTTTGCTTTCAAGTGCGGTTTTGTAAGTCGGGCGGTACGTGGTCCAGCCGATCACGTCGTTCGTGATACAGTACGTGGTTCCGACGGCCTTAAAGTTGTCCGTCACCTGCATTTTCGCAACCACGTCGATCGCACGCCCGTTGCGGATGCAGCAGTCGCGGAACTCATAAAGGATCCCGACGCAGACACCGTCAATCCCTTTCGCTGCGAAATACGCATACAGTTCGTCCAGCGTGGTGAAATAGATCAGGTCTGCTTCTGTATAAGAATCCATATCATTCACCGGGGACTGGTATCCTTCCCCATCAACACTGTATACCCAGTTCTGCCCGTCAGGCTTTGCCGCGTACAGGATGGTGAGCGTATAACTGTATGTCTTATTCGTATTCCCCGCCCAGTCCGTTGCCGATTCCGAAGTCGTAACACGGAAGATCTGCTCCGAGGCGCTGTTCGTAATGCTGTTGGCCTGCTTTGTCAGGGAATAGCTTTTATTTACAACTGCTTCCATCCCGACCGGCGCATAGGCTTCCGCGTCGAATTTTTGCAAAAGATCAACCGCAGTAAGGTAATTGTATTCGATCGCGTTCGTGATATCCTGCTCATCCTGCATCTCGGTAGCGTCAATCTTACTGCTGGAGAATGATATCTTGCTGCCGATATAAACTTGAGAACCGAGCCTGGTTGACCCGTTGCCGTTTGCCTGCGTGGTTGGGATATTGGCATTATCTGCACTGTTCCGGAAATAATTCATCTTCTGCAGTGCTTCGTCCCCTGATTCGTAGACATACAGGCCGGTTGTCTGCGACGCATAGTTATCCCCGTACCTGATCTCATTTACCGCTTTTGCCGTATTACCGTCCGTATACCATGTGCTTAAAGTATCAAGGACGGATGTCTCGCTTGAATCCGTTGCCGTGGAACTGGTATCCTCAATTCCGCCAGGTCCCGGAATCAGCATCAGGTCGGAGACAATCGCCTGCGTATCGACGGATACATACCCGCTCTCATCTTCCGTGAACTCCTCATCAACCGGGACGATGACCTGCACATAACCTGCAGAAAACGCCATCGTATAAGTATTATTAAATGCCGAATACGTGCCGCCGTTTGACATCTTATACGGATCCGTTGAACTCATCACGCTTTCAATCGTATACCCGCTTACCGTAAAGGATACCGTCGTTGCTGCATCGCCATCACCCGGGTTGCTCCCCGACGCGGTCCATGCCCCGCCGGAATAACAGGTCCTGTCACTTGACGTGCTGGATACGCCGCGGGAATTATAAGGTGCCCCGTCATACGCATACTGCGTCGTGACTGCCGTATCATCCTCGTCGTTCCAGTTCATATTGGCATCCTTTATGGAGCCGTCCAGGTTGCTCCCCGTCTCAGTATTCTCGTTTGCCTTGTACGCCCAGATATATGGGGCGACATTTTCAGATTTTGTAACAGTTGTTACGCCGCTCTCTTCCACGTTCAGCGATACGGTGCTTTTTACCGAGAAATCAATTGAGATATCTCCTTCCGGAATCTCAATGCCTTTTAGCCCGTTATCACTGGTATTCCATAGGGATAATGTAATGCCGTAACCGAGCATGGTGCCATAGATGATGGTCCCGTCATCCCCCTGCGTATCATAGGCGTTTTTCGTGGTTTCCTCGCCGGTGCTTAAGTCGAAGTACCCTGTATAATTCATCTGCGAGTTCTTAAGCAGGGTCACATTGTACCTTCCGGTTGCAGATACCGTTACTGACGTTGGCGTCAGGCTGGCCGGTTCCGCCGTAGCATTTTCTTCAACCCAGGAAGTGAATGTCGGCGTTACCAGCTCCCCGTTTTTCATTCCTTTTACATTTACAGCAATCGCAAACGAGACGCTGCCCGTTTTTTCCTGCGTGGTCGTATATCCGGTCAGATACTGGATCGAACCGTCGTCCGACTCCGATAATTCATAAGAGGCAAGCCCTTCTACATGGACAAGTTCCGCCTGATCGCTTGTGAGCGGCAGCGCCGCCTGTACGTACACCGTCACTTCATCCGTGGAACTGTCCGTACTCTCCGTGTTCGCAAGGCAATAGTACGTTACCGTATCAAAGCTGCGCACCAGTCCGTTATGGTCATCAGAATCACTGCCTGCCGTCCATTCGGATGCAAGCGGGTTTTTATCGACGTTGGCTGTTGCGCTCCAGGTACTGTTCGTCGTATCCGAAGTTTTATACGCGGTAACCCCTTCATCATCCCAGCTTTCTGTCCCGTCAAGGATGCCGAATTCACTGTTTACGATAACTTCTTTTACGTACAGGCTGGTTGTCTTCTCTTCCTTCTCCTCCACATCGCCGTATATGGCGGCTGTCAGCTGCACGCCGTTATAAGACGTGACCGTGCCGGTTACGTTCTGTCCATCGCCGATGTATTCGCCGGATCGGATGCTGCCTGAATACGTATCATCCTTCCAGACGTTATAGTCTTCCGTATATCCGGATTCTTCCATATCTGCCGCGCAGATCAAAGTAACTTTTGAAGAACCGCTTCCCTGTTCCCCGTCATCCGTAGTCGAATACACATCATTGCCTGCCCCGGAATTGGAAGCGTTATCGCAGAGCACGCCGCCGGAGAGGCGGAACGAGCCGGATCCAGATGAGTTCTGGGCAAATCCTCCGCCGTATTCCGCAATATTCCCCGTGATCCGCCCGCCGGACATCGTTGCCGTGCCGCCGCTCTGGAACACGCCGCCTCCCCTGGCAGCTGTATTACCGGTAATCTTTGTCCCTGTTTTGATGGTGAGCGTCCCTTTTGCCATGTAAATGCCGCCGCCTGCACCGGTCGTCTCAGTTTCCGTCAGGGCAGCCGTCACGGTATTACCTGATATCTCAACCCCGGAAAGCGTTGCCGTACCGTCTTCCATGTAAATACCGCCGCCTGCTGTCGCGGCCGTGTTATTGGAAACAATGCCGCCTGTCGCCGTAAGTTTGGCAGAACCCAGATAAATCCCGCCGCCATAAGTAGCGGAATTGCCCGTGATCGTGCCGTCGGTCATCTTAAACGTTCCGTTCGCCACGTATACAGTGCCCCTCGCGGACGTATTCCCTTCAATCGTGCCTCCGGCCATGATAAATTTCCCTGCAGCCATCGTCACATAGACGGCAGACCCGTAGGCTTTCGTGGAGCAGTTATTAATAGAAGCAGTCCCGGTCAGGGTAAATGTACCGCCCGCGATATACACACCCGCGCCGCCGTATGCGCTTCCCGTATTTGTGCCGCCTGCGGCGCAGTCCGCGATCTGCCCGCTCTCCATCGTCACATCGCCGCCGGAATAGACATAAATGCCGCCGCCGTTTGATGCCGCCGTGCCGGTGATGGTTCCCGTATACGAAGCACCGTCCTCATCCTTGCCTGCCCCTGTTTTGGTCGTTTCTCCGTTATCATCCAGATGCAGACCCTGGTTGATTTCAGCCAGTTCTTCATAATGGGCGCAGTAATCCTCATCGCCATAGGCAGCATCGGACGCATACTGCACGTCTTTGATGAGCAGCGTGCCGTAACAGCTGATCGCCGTGGTATTGCCCTTTAAAGTATAACCGTTCAGGTTAATAGTGAGCGTCATGCTTCCCGGTATCTCCACGTTCCCGACCGCATCATCCACCAGAATGATCTCCGGACTGGATATCTCGGATGTATAATATTTTCCCGCGCTTTCGTTTTTATCCTTTTGGATTGCATTCACTGCATCCTGGACGGATGTGTATGGGTCATATTCGCCTGTTATGTTATTCCATATAACAGCCACAACGGTATCCGTCTCGTATTCCAGCGTCAGCGGATAGGCTTTCTTTACAGGGTCATAGCCAATAGAGGTAGTGGTCACGACACTGGTGGACTCATTCAGCCAGCCGATGCCCTTCATGCCGTCATCGTCATCAAACATATCCTCTGCTGCAAGGAGGACCAGCGAAGTATTCGCGTAGCTGGAACTGTATTCTGCATAGACATCCTGCCCAAGCACAGCTGTATTGCTGTAAACCTGGCCAACCGTACCGCTGCCGGAACCAAGTTCGAATGATGCATAATTGTTCGCTACATACACGCCTCCGCCCTGTCCGTCAGTAGTATTTGATGTTACGGTACCGCCTGTCATCACCAGTTCATCATAGGCCCCAACATAGATTCCGCCGCCGGAATCTGCCGTAACGGTAGAAGCGTTATCGTAAATCTTGCCGCCAGTGATGGTATCCACCGCCGCCTGACCATAGACAACCTGACTTGTACCTGAACCTTCCGTTACACCTTCATATGTTTTAACACTCTCAACCAGGTACACACCGCCGCCTTTAGTCGCACTATTCTTATAGATCTCGCCACCGGACATGTTGAAATCCGTGTATTCTGCATGAACACCGCCGCCAGTTGCAGAACCCGTGTTGTCATGAATTTTTCCGCCAGTTATATTTAAGGTGCCGTATCCATTGGCGTAGATTCCGGTGTTTCCGTTATACGCAACCTCTACGCCATCCCCGATATTCAGGATATACCCGCTGCGGATTTTGTAATGGTTGTTTGACTGCCTCATGTAGATGCCATAGCCAAAATTATTATTGATGGTTGTATTTGTAACAGTCACTATCTCGCCCAGATCATTTTGCAGATACAGATCCAGGCCGTAGCCACTGTTGTCCGAAATATTGCTCCCAGTAATAGTTACCTCGCCCTTAATGGTACCGCTGTTGGCATGTACGCATACGGCACCTGTGTTTGTGGCTGTGGTATTTCCTGTAACCTCTATATTACTTACATCCACGTATGAACTGGTTATATAAACGATATATCCGCTTGTGGTGCTTTCATTATCCGTGAATTTACAGTCACTTAATGTACTTCCATCTGCCACTGTGACTAAATAAAGTGCGGCGGAGCCTGCGGACGATATATTTCCGGTAAATGTACATCTACTTATATTTGCCACACCTGTGCTTACAATCAGGCCTGAATAGTTAGTTCCTGCCGTGTTTCCTGTAAAATACGAGTCCGTTATGGTATAGAGCGCGTTTACCCCTGGAGCACTGCTGGCATTAACATACATGCCGCCATACTGGGTTGTTGAGTAATTATCTGTTACGTAGGAGCCTGTTATCGTCGCATTCGAAACGCGCAGTAAATAAGCACCGCCAACCTCGGTTCCCGCCGTGTTGCCTGAAATGGTAGTACCCGTCATGGTAACCTTAGGCCAGGATCCCTCGCTGGTATTACTTGCACTGTTCCATCCGGTGACATAAAGTCCGCCGGCAATGTTTGTTGAACTGTTACCGCTTATCTCTGCCTTTCCTATATTGATTTCTTCTGTTTCCGTGGCAGCGGTACCAGTGTTATCGCCACTGGCGTTAAAACAAACTCCACCGCCCTGATATGCCGTGTTGCCACTGACCGCAACTCCTGACTCCATGGTCAGATAGATGTTGTAACCGGTCATGTAAACTCCGCCACCCTGATATGCGTAGTTTCCTGAAATCTTTGTGGTGCCCGTCAGTGTAACTGAGTTATAGCTGCTCGTGTAGATACCTGCTCCGCTGTATGTGCTTGAACCGGAGGCATCCGCCTGCTCCGCATTTCCAAAGCCGGTTATCGTTACACTGTCAACTGTCAGGTATGTCTCGTGGTCCACACTTCCTGAAGGAATGTATATACCGTAGGGGAAGTTGCTGGAATTTATGTCAGCAACTGTGATAACGCCCTCTGCATCATCTTCCTTATTTGTGAAGACATCCGTAGCATAACTCCGTATGGTAACGTCCATCCCCACGCTATTTGCATATTTTATATAAAATCCATAGTCTCCCGTGGAATAGACTGTGTAGCCGTTCAGGTCGATGGTAAATTTTGTCCTGGCGGCTAAGCCTGATATGCTTAAGCTCTCCTCTACATCACAGAGCAGATAGATGGTGTCGCCCGTTACGGCAGCATTTATGGCTGCCTGCAAAGTGGAATAAGCAGTTCCGGATGCGGATATGCTTTCTTCGGACGCCTCCGTCGGATCCATCGTATAGGAATAAACTGTTCCCCCGTTTCCATCATCCGATGTAATCTGGTAAACCGTGTTGCCGCTGTCGTCCGGGATGTATGCCACGTAGCCTCCGGAATAATACGTGGCGGTGAGGGCAAATGTATGGTTTGGTGATAAATTGCTGCGCATAAATGCTTCCGTATAGTAATACGGATAGCTGCTGTCATCTCCATTATAATCAAACCAGCTGTTATAAGCGTCGTTTCCCATACTTGATGCGGCCAGGACGCTGATGCTTCCGCCTGTAATAGTCGCGTAGATATCGTTTGCTACATTGCTGGTGGCTGTGTTGCCGTAAATTTGGGTATCCTTACTGAAGGTTAAGTTGGAACTTACATGGCTGCTGTAAATTCCTCCACCTATAACAGCTGTATTTCCCGTAATCAAGCCACCTGTCATGTTAAACAGGGTTTGGCTGGATATATACATTCCGCCGCCCATAGACGTGCTGGAGGAACATGTGTTGTTCGTGATGCTTCCGCCGTTTATCTCCACGTTAACATATGTATTTACATATACTCCACCGCCGTTTCCGCCCTTATTAGCCGTGATGGATCCTGAATTCATAGTGAAGTTCGGGGTTTCCGCGGTTTTATAACCGCTGGAGCTATATCCGCTAAAAACAGCCAGACCACCACCATTACTTGTTGCCGTATTCCCTGTGATGTTGCCGCCGTCAAATATGAAGGTTCCATTAGTTCCATTATTACTGTCGCCCGCTACATAAACACCGCCGCCATTTGCAGCCACGTTTCCGCTGATTGTACCACCCTTAAATGTGACAGTTCCAAGTATTAGGAGACCTCCGCCACAGTAAGCATATTTGCTGTTTTTGGAATCATAACAGTAATAGGTTCCATCACCGCCCGTGATGAGTCCGGTGCCCTCCGCACTGCTGTCATCTATCACCAGAGTTGCGCCTGAATTAACAGTAATTACGCTCTTTGCAAGACCGGTAAGCGTGCACCCTGCCAAATCCAGCGTGACACTAACACCCGTAGGGATGGTAACATCCTCGCGGCTGTCGTCTAACATGATGATGGTGATGGTATCGTCCGTGCCGCCCTCTGTGCCGTATACGCTGGAGTTACTTTGAACCGCGTCCACAGCCTCCTGAACGGATGCAAATGTTACGTACTCATCCTTTTCTGTGTTCCAAATCTCTGCAACTGCTGCGCCTTTTGTCTTATACACCAGTGTATAATACTGGCCTGCTGCCTGTGAAGAACCGGTAGACTTAGTGCTGATTGCATCTTCTGTAGTGCTATCGTCCACCTCATCATACCAGGAGACGCCGGTGATGCCGGTTGCGGTATCAGTAAAGGTGCTGGCCGCACCCATATTTAAGCTCGGGTATGCCTTGCCTGTTGAGTTATTGCTGCTGACGCTGTCTGAATTAAAGCCCAGTGCCACATCATTACCATAATTGACAGCGGTGGCCATGTTGTCATATATGATCCCGGAACCAGTACCGCTGATTTCTATCGTCGCATCCTGACCCAGATAACCGATAATGTACACACCACCGCCCCTCTGGGCTGTGTTTCCTGTGATGATTCCGCCGCTAAAGGTGAACAAATCAGAAGCGTACACACCGCCGCCGTAATTATAGGCGCTGTTGTCATAAATTTTCACATCACCCTTTATATACAGGATGTTAGGATATGAATTTTCATATACACCGCCTCCGTTGCCGGTTCTGGCAGTATTATTATAAATTTTACCTCCGGAGATAGAGCTTTCCGGATCTACGGAACCGGCAGTTCCCTGTACGATATAGACACCACCGCCATTTGCCGCGTTGTTGTCATGAATCTCTCCACCGGACATATCAAGAGTTAACGCGTCCACACCACCGCCGTTGCTGTTTGCGTAATTATCATAAATATATACGCCGTCTTCTATTTTTAGCCCCCATCTGGCATAGACGCCGCCGCCATGCAGATTACTTGTATTCTCATAGATATATACGCCGTCATGCAGCCAGATGGTGCCTGTCGTATTGCTGCCGGCATAGAGTCCGGCACCGCCGTAATTCGTTCCCCTGGAATAATTATTATGTATGGTGATATGGCCAGACAAATCCATTCCACCGGCATTTACACATAAGCCACCGCCGTTTGTTCCCGCACTGTTTTCATAAACATCCACGTAACCGATTGAAGTGATGGCATAGCTGTTGACGGTACTTGAGTATACACCGCCGCCCACGCCGCCTGTACACACGTTGCTGCAAATTATTACCGCAGTATCTTTACTATCTCCGCCGGCAAGCTTCAGATATCCCTCTGTGTAGATACCGCCGCCGCCATTATAGGAAGTGTTTCCGTCGAATTTTGCTGCGTCCTGCAAAACCAGGGACGAGGTTGCTGTAGTGACATACATACCACCGCCATAGTAGTCGGCAGAATTTCCGCTATATGTACCGCCTGAGACAGTGACCGTACATGCGCTATTACCTGCAATGTAAACACCACCGCCGTAGCCAGTGCCTGACGCGGCAGAAGCGACTGCCTTGTTTCCCGAAACAGTGAGATTTGTCAGTATAACCTCCTGCGCGTATGTATATATGGCAATACCGCCGCCATATGTGGCACCTGTATTCCCTGAAACAGTGGTGTTAGACATGTTTACGGAAGCATAGGCATGGGCTGCAGTACTGCCGATACTGATACCACCGCCATAGGAATTCGTGGAATCCGTGCTGTAAATGGTATTACCGGATATCTCGCCTCCGGTGGATGTAAATGTACTCCTGTTTGAGCTGGTGCTGTACAGGAAGATACCACCGCCAAAAAGGGCACCTGTGGCGGAAATCGTATTGCCGTTGATCTTACTGCCGCTTTCAAGAGTCAGGCTTGTCCCTGCGTTCAGCCAGATTCCGCCGCCGTTTCCTGCTGCTTCGTTATCAGAAATGCTGGAACTGCTGATAACGGCTGCGGGAACAGCTACGGCAAAATAAACGCCGCCGCCCGCTGCGCCAGCCATATTGCCGTCGATTGTTGCACCAGTAATATTAAGGGTGGATACGGACATGCCGAAATAGATACCGCCGCCCTCACTGCCGGAAGTATTCCCTGTTATAGTTGAAGAAATCGTAAGTTCATCAAGCGTACTGTTAAAATACACACCACCGCCATACGCGCTGGCCGTATTACCGCTGATGGTAAGACCATCCGGGAAAGTGACGGCAGAACTTTTTGCAAGGCTTGCAGCAAGCCCTCCGCCGCTTTTAGCCGAGTTCCCTGATATGGTCCCCGCCATATCCTCTATCTGGTCTGCATCGTATAAATAAACTCCGCCGCCGTAAACGGTCGCGCTGTTGCCGCTGATCGTCCCTCCGGACATGGCAAAGGTACCATTGTTCTCTACAAGAACTCCGCCGCCGTTTCCTGAAATGGAGAAGCCCGAAATCGTGCCGTTCTCCATGGTAAAGGAGCCACCCTGCGCAACAATGACTCCGCGGATGTTCGTCAGGCCGTCCGCTTTCCGAATTACACCGTCCACATCCTCGCTGCTATCTGTAAGTATCAGCGTGCCATAAACCGTAATGGCATTCTTATCCGCGCCTTTCGGCTCCAGCACATGCCCGTTGAGATCAAGCGTGACAGTCACTTTATCCCAGATAACAAGGTCTTCCGCATCATCCCCTGTGTAATCTTTATCCAGTATAATCGTCCCTGATGAAGACTCATCAACAAGCGCAGCCGTGCTGATACCATTATCAGAATCAGACAATAACGCATTGATCTGCCCCTGCAGGGTATTTGCGTCATCTTCTTCCGCCGCAGCCGCGAGCAGTTCGTAGGAAGCTACTTCCAGCATTTCTTCACTGAAAGAATATTCATCTTCAGTAAAATTCACATGCACTATTGTTTTGTAATCTTCATTTGCCGTAATGGTAAAACTGTCCGCATCAAAAGCAGAAACCGTATTTCCTTCTTCATCCCGGATTTCCGTCCCGGAATACACATATCCGTCATATGCTTTTACAAAGACTTCGACTTCTTCTGATACCGGCATATTGACTTCGATATCATAATCTTCGCTCATCATATCTGGCGTAATGATCTCTGTGTAACCATCTATATAAGTCAGTTCAATATATCCGCCTTCAGACAACTCATAGATAATGAAATTATAGGCTTCTTCTGATTCAGTTTGTATTTCAGTTTTGGTTTCACCCGCAGTCTCTGTTTCTATTTCTGTTTGAATTTCCGATCCAGCCTCTGTTTCGGGCTCCGTTTCTGATTCGCTTTCCGTTTCAATTTCCATTGCATCCCAATGGCAGGAAACGGCATCAGAAATAATATCATTGAGGACTGCTTCAATGACAAGGTCTGTTTCTTCCCAAATATCATCTTTCAGGAAAATTGTAAATTCCGTATCAATCACTTCATCCTGAGGAAGGGTAAATTCAAGATAAACCGCTTCCAGATTGTTGTTATTATATTCAAAAACATATTCTGCGATGATATCGGTACTGGGAAGGGATAGCATATTGTTGTCAGCCAGATCCTCTATTTGGATATCCCCGCAGGGTACAGTAAGTACGTCAGCCCAGGAATCCATATTGGAAGATAGTGTTTCTGCATAGTCCCAAAAATATAAGCGGACAACCGTATCCCCATTATTTGATCCGGATGCAGCCAGGTCAATTATCCAATCAGCATCTGACTCGGATTTTTCCAGGTAAATAGAAGCCGGTACCGAATCTTCCGTTTCAGTCTCAACAATTGTTTCAGCTTCTGTCAATGTTTCCAGGGAAGCTTCCGTAACGGCCTCCGGTGTTTCAACAGATACTGTATCCAAGCTTTCTGTTTCCGAATCCTCTGATTCTGCCAATTCCGCTTCTAGCGCGGCGGTTTCCGTCTCAATTTCCGTCTCGATTTCTATTCCGGTTTCTATGTCAGTCGCCGATCCGGTTTCTATCGATATTTCCAGATCCGCTTCGTCAATTGGCCCTGAAGTTTCAGCGGATTCCGTATTTTGAGTTTCCGTCCCCGATGATTCTACTGTTTCGGATTCTATTTCTGCTATAGCAGTTTCAGCTGTAACAGATTCAGATTCAGCCTCTTCTGTTCCCGTCTCGATTTCTGCAACAACGTCTGTGTCGGTTTCAACTTCTATTACACTATCCTCATTTGCTGACGATATAGGAATAGAAGAAAAACACATGGAAATTGCGAGTAATGCTGCTGTTAATCTTCTTTTCCTTTTAAGCATGGTGGTACCTCCTAATTTTTTGCAAACCTTAAGTTTCTTTATATATTTAATATGTCGGATTTTCTGCAGGGCAGCAAAAATTTGCGTGATTAAATTAGATCTATTGAGAAAAATTGAGAAAAAACAATTAAATAGGCAAATTTGTGACAAATATTAGGTATGTGACACCTTGAATTATCCGGGTGAAAAAATTTGCACAAAAAATTTTTTTATTTCCGCGTAACTTTTTTCTTTTTCATTCGTTCTTATATTTTGTAAAAGAAAAATCCAAAAGGAGGAAAAGGAAATGGAGAAACTGTATTACACGGAAAACAAGCAGATGGAGGAAATATACTGGGGAAGAGAGAAATCGGAAGAATATGGATGGAATCAGGCTGAATGCGATGCTCTCATGGAACAGGCAGAAGAAACACCTCGGATAATCTCGCCCAAAAAAAGGAAATTGTTTGAAAAAATGGTGGAGCAGGCTGATTTTGTGGCTAATTCGATGATTTTGGATCTCAGAACGCATGAAAAAGATGGATTGGGAATCATTACGATGGAAGGGGAAGATATTTCATTTTCGAATATCGGAAGCAAATCGTGGAATGAAGCAAGAAAATTATTTGCAAATTTAATGCTTAATGCGGATTATTTTGAAATAATGCCAATTAAAGGAATGCAGAATATAAGATTTGTATTTCGATTGTTTGATCTGGTATAAGCACGAATGTAAATAGGAGGCGGTTACATTCGCCTCCTATCTTATCACATGATATCGGAAAGATCCGCAGTTAAAATCCCTTGCTCGTTCTGTATGCTTTCCAAATAATCCTGCGTGTCGCAATATCTTGAGAAAATTTCTTCCCCTCTCCGGATCACGTTTTTCAATTTCCCCCTGGTGTCAATTTCTGTATTGGTAAGAAAATCTAACATGATTTTTCTCGTCATATCTTCCTCAACTTCTTTTTCGTTTTTCCCAATCGAAACCAGCAGGTTGTTTTTGTCCTTATACAGTACCGCGGTTAATCTTTTTATATA
>JAJBVE010000029.1 GCA_020859995.1 Clostridiales bacterium | reverse complement strand
AGAAAAATATGAAAATCCGTTATTTCACGGATGATTTTAAGGAGGAAGCGGAATGAACAGACCAATTGCAATACAGACAGAATATAAGGGATATCGATTCTGATCGAGGCTTGAAGCAAGGTGGGCGGTTTTCTTCGATGCCTGCCACGTGAGGTGGGAATATGAGCCGGAGGGATTTGCTTTGGGAAATGGAATGTACTATCTTCCCGATTTTTTACTTCATGATGTGCAAGGCCGAGTGGCAGGTGACCTTTATGTAGAAGTTAAGGGTGTGATGACTGCAGCCGATGCAAGAAAAATCTATGTGTTCAGTATGCCGGATGACAGCGGTGATGAATACCGTGTGGAAAATCCCACTCTTGTCGTTGCAGGAATCCCGGATGGCGAAACGATATGCGACATTGACGAGTACTGTGAGGACTGGAGTTACTGTGGCTTTCTCGGATTTGAAGAGGGTCCGTACCCGTTCAACTTTCAAACCATTGACGGTGATTATTTTGTTGCACATCCGGGAGTAAACAAGAACGGGCATTTTGAATTATTCGGTGATGACAGCAGTTACCTGTGTGAAAGAAACGATGAAGCCACGCTCTCCGCATTTAAATCCGCACGGCAGGCTAGATTTGAACATGGTGAAACGCCGTATACAAGGAGGAGATATCATGCGTAAATACACAATCTGCACAGGTAACAGTAGGCTTTCGGATATATGGCCGGCAAGCGAGGTTTCGTTTGATGAGCTGTGTGAACGGCTGAGAACTCCGCTGCGTACGCCAGAAACGGCAGCGCAATACAAAAAAATGCCGAAAGCGGAGCGTGATGCGGCTAAGGACAAAGGCGGGTTTATGATGGGCAGACTGAAAGGAACCCGTCGTAAGAAAGAAGAGGTTACATCCCGTTCGGGCATCACATTGGACGGGGACAGGCTGAAACCGGACTTTATCGAGTGGTATCGGGAAAATCACCAGTATAAGTCAATCCTGTACACCACCCACAGCCATACACCGGAACAGCCGAGGGGAAGAATCATAATTCCCACAACACGAGACATGAAGCCGGAGGAGGCTAACGCTATAGCACGATACCTGGCGGCATGGATTGGTATCAACCAAATCGACCCGTGTTCGTTCAAAATCAATCAGATGATGTACTGGCCGACCTGCTCAAGCGATGGTGAGTATATTTGTGAAGTGTATGATGGCGAAGAACTGGATCCGGATGTCTTTTTGAGTGATTATCCCAACTGGCGTGATGTGACGACACTTCCCAGAACACCGGGTGAAAAGAAGGTCATAGAGGGTGTTTCCGAAAAGCAGAAAGACCCGCTGACGAAGAATGGCGTTGTCGGTGCTGTGTGCAGAGCCTACACGATTCAGGAAATCATCGACCGCTATCTCTCGGATGTATATGCTCCGACCACTGACGGCTCCGGGCGCTACGACTATATCTCCGGCGAAGGCTCTGCCGGTGTCGTGATATATGATGATAAATTCGCATACAGCCATCATGCCACGGATCCAGCGGGTGGGGTGCTCTGCAATGCTTTTGACCTTGTTCGCATTCATAAATTTGGTGATTTGGATGACAAGCAGTCCTTTAACCGGACGTGCGAGCCTGCCCTTTCAGATGATAAGGTCAAACTGGAGATTGCCAAAGAACGTGAGCAGCAGGCACAGATGGATTTTGATTCGGATTCTGATACGGATGCGTGGAAATCACAGCTCAAATATATGAAGCGGAGTACCGTTCTGGAAAACAGCATGTGGAATGAAATGCTGATTCTGAATAATGACCCTGACTTTGCAAACTTCGCATACAACGAGCTTGCAAACCGTGTACAGGTAATAGGGAAAATGCCGTGGGAACGTCCTGTTGACAATAAATTCTGGAGAGATGCAGACACGGCGCAGCTAAAAGCATTGATGGACGTACGCTACGTTTCCTTCTCCAGCCGAAACCACGATGTAGCGTTTACGAAAGTGGCGGACGACAGACGTTTTCATCCTATCAGAGATTATCTTGATTCCCTGCCGGAATGGGACAATGTGCCGCGAGTCGAGAAACTTCTCGTGGACTGCCTACAGGCGGAGGACACTCCCTATGTGCGCACTGTCACAAGAAAGACTCTTGCAGCCGCTGTGGCACGTATTTACCATCCGGGAATTAAATATGACAGCATCCTCGTGTTGGACGGTGCGCAGGGCATAGGCAAAAGCACGCTGTTCAAAGACCTTGTCGGCGATGAGTTTTATTCCGATACTCTCTCCCTTACTGACATGAATGACAAGTCAGGTGCCGAGAAGCTGCAGGGCTTCTGGATTGTGGAGATTGGCGAGCTTGCCGGTATGAAGAAAGTCGACATTGAAAAAGTGAAAGCCTTTCTTTCTACCTCTGACGATAAATACCGTCCAAGTTACGGTAAGACAGTGGAAAGCCATCCACGCCAATGCATCATCATCGCTTCTGTTAATGGGGAGCACGGTTATCTGCGTGACATCACTGGCAACCGCCGCTTCTGGATTGTGAAGCTGCGGCAGCAGGAACAAAAGAAACGTTGGTGCTTTAGCAAACAGGAACGTGACCAGATATGGGCGGAGGCCAAGGCAATCTGGGAGGCTGGCGAAACACTGTATCTCGAAGGAGATATGATCCAGGAGGCTGAGAAGATCCAGCAGCAGGCCATGGAGATTGACGAGCGCCAAGGCATGGTTGAGGAATATCTCAGTACACTGCTACCGGACGGTTGGGATGATATGGATTTGTATGCACGCCGAAATTTCCTGCATGACAAGACTGACCCGACGAACCCGAGAGGCACTCACGTAAGGCAGACGGTTACCAATGCGGAAATTTGGTGTGAGTGCTATGGACGAAATCCTTCGGAGATGAAACCCACCGATTCATATGCGATAGCGGCTTTAATGACACAGATTGACGGTTGGGAACGAACAAGCACAATACGGCGTCAGCCCATCTACGGTAGGCAGCGTATCTACCAAAGAACCATATAAGCGTGACACAACACAACACAACTTTTTTCTTTATATTCAAAATAAAAAAAATAAAACTATATAGGCACTTGTACCCACGCATACACGCACGTAAGGAATATAAAGAAAAAGTTGTGTTCTTGTGTTCTTGTGTTCACATCGAGGTGATAACAAATGACAGAAAAACAGATAGAACAGGCTCTTGTCCGAAAGGTAAAAGCTATGGGCGGCATC
>JAJBVE010000116.1 GCA_020859995.1 Clostridiales bacterium | reverse complement strand
CGGTGGGCAGGATGGTCAGGTGACAGTTGCCGCAGTTGCAGCCTCCGTAAATCATCCCCTCCTCCACAGTTTCGGGGATTTTGAACGTGCCGGTCTCGTACTCGTAGAGCGTCCAGAGATGATCCTTTTTGTTGAAGTAAGTCTGGCACCCGGCGGCTTCATATTCTTTGAATTTTCGGTCGCAGTCTGCCAGCAGCTTCCGATAGCGGAGCGCCTCAATGCCGGTGTCCTTCTCCTCCGATGTGGGGCAGTAGCGGGCAAAGGCGAACACATTCGCCCCGGCCGCAACCACAGCGTCAATGATGTCAGGCACTTCATCAATGTTCGTGCCGGAAACAGTGGTCATGATCACGCTGCGGATGCCTGCCCGGTTGATGCAGCCGATCTTTTCCAGCGTAATGTCAAAGGAGCCGGGCTTGCGGAACCAGTCGTGTTTTTCCCGCATTCCGTCAATGGAGAGCTGGTACTTCTGGCAGCCGTATTCTTTCAGACGGCAGCACACATCATTCGCCAGATGAAACGGATTGCCGAGAATGGTAAAGGGAATGCCATGCTCCTTCATCAGTCCCAGCAGCTTCCAGAAGTCCGGATGCAGGATGGGATCGCCGCCGGTGATGTAAAAATAAGGCAGACGATGATACACCTCGCAGAAATCCAGACAGTTGTAAAATGTGTCCTGCATCTGCTCCCAGTTCATAGCTTCCAGCTTTTTGCAGACGTTTTCGGAGAAGATGTAGCAGTGCTTGCACCGCTGATCGCATTCGTCTGTAATATGCCATTGAAAAGAAAAATACTGTTTCATAAAGCATGGTCTCCTTATATTGGTTAAATGAGAAAGTCAAGGTTCTCTAATATCCAGTTTCTTAGACATGCAAGCATGTCACGAGCCTGTCTATTGAGAACACTTTCTCGATAAAATCCGATGAACGGATATTATTTCGCAGGTGCCTGATGAACCGGCAGTCCGATCGGATGCCGGTCCACCAGGCGTTTGTGATTGGACGGTTGAAATTACTTGTCGGACGCACCACAGGCAGAACCGCAGGCTGCGGGAGCCTCAGCAGGTTTGTCGGCTGCACCACAAGCAGAACCGCAGGCTGCAGGCGTTTCAGCAGGTTTATCAGCTGCACCGCAAGCAGAACCGCAGGCTGCAGGCGTTTCGGCAGGCTTGTCCGATGCTCCGCAGGCCGTACCACAGGAAGCAGCAGTGGATGTCTCCATCTTCCATCCAGACAGATTAGAAAGTGCCATTGTTGATTACCTCCATATTTGTATTCAGGAGCAGTTATGCTCTCTGTATTATAATTGAGCATCGGCATCAGCCGTATGCTCTCGCGCCAGGTGCCGGCAGCTTCAGCTGCCTTCCTTGTGCACCTGTGTGCATTTTATATCGGAGCCGATTCTGAAAACAAGTACGCACCTTTTTATTACATAGTCACAAAAAAGTAACCTGTGGATGTTCCACGGGTTGTCTGTAGAAACTTCCTGTTCTGCCTGTTGATTTTGATAGCGTGCTGCATTATAATTCGAGTATAACATTCGGATTTGATGTTGGAAGAAAATAGAATGTGAGGAGTTTTTTATGAAAACAAAAGATGAATTGCCCGCCTGCCCTGTTGCAACAACCGTGGAACTGATAGGAAGCAAATGGAAATTGTTGATTTTAAGAAATCTGTTTGCACGTCCCTGGCGGTTTAACGAACTGCGACGTGACCTGGAGGGAATCAGCCAGAAAGTATTGACGGACAGCCTGCGGTCTATGGAAGATGATGGGATTGTGATCCGCACGGTTTATGCTGAGGTGCCGCCGAGAGTGGAATATTCTCTCAGTGAACTGGGAGAGTCAATGAAGCCGATCCTTGACGCCATGGAGGCGTGGGGGACGGCTTATAAAAAAGGGTTAGAAGAAAAAACAGATTCGTATGCGTAAACCGGCTATCGCGTGCATACAGTCCACGTTGGCAGAGTTATAATGCGCAGATGAAATCGTCAGAACAGACTCATCTGCCGGTCAATCCAGCTGCTTTGTTTCGCTTCGTGGATCTGATCCTCTGGTCTGCCCTCTCCAGTCAGGAATGGCGATTCCGGGTTATGCAGTCTCATGTTTTGCCTCACTGCCGCCGCATTCGCATTGGCATAGCAATAACGGCAAAGATGCCCGCACGTATCGTATGCGCCGATATCGCTTCCCAGATAACAGGAGCATTCGCTCCGGGCGGATTTACGTTTCGGCGCGTCCAGTCTGCAGTGCAGAGCCTGTTCAAAGGTTTCCATCGTCATGCAGCCGGAACAGTCAATTCCAAAAGCTGCCAGGTCATTTCCTTCCGCACAGGCTTTGATTGTCATACCGTATCTGCGCCCGATTTCTGCAAAAGCTTTCCCGATCTCCATGCGCTCCGCGGGTCGAACCGGCCGCGCCTGCGGAAAGTTGCGCTCGACCTTTCTGTAAATATCTATGAAGCTGATAACGCAGGTCTTTGTATATCCGGATAAATAGGCCGCCATCTTCTCAAAGTCGGAGATATGCCGTTCTACCGGATAAACATCCGAAATCAGGATTGGATCATACCTCCAGCCCACAGAATCAACCCCTACCATATCGGAGAGCTTTCGGAAGCTGTTCATCACGATTTCTTTTGCAGGGACATTCGGTTCTATATCTTTCCCATACGGCGTGATCGTGACAAACCAGTACTGGCCATAGGGCGCAAGCAGATCCATGTATGGAAACATCGGCGCAGGATTTTTTGTACAGAAACCAATCAGATCAACCACCTCCGGAGACAGAATATAGCGGGTCACGGAAACGGGGTTATACGGATTCCTCACGCAAACAAAACCGGCCTGAAGCCGGTTTGCGAACCATTTGGCATAAAAAGCAGGAATATCCGTCCGAAGGCCTGTCTGTAAAATCATGGTGTCACCTTTTTTACATGTTCTTGATCTGTTTTACCATCGCTGGGAACAAGATTTTCTCGGCATCCGATATCTTAGTTGCCATCAATCTCAGAGCTGAGATACACCCGCTGCTGGCTGCGTTCATTATATGCAATCATGTCGGGAAAATCAAACGATTTTAAAAAAAGTGTCAATCTGCTTTTAGCTTTTTTGAGACCCAGGGGCAGGTCAAATCTCTGTTTGGCTTCTCCCAGGGAACGGTGCGGTCAATTACAACTCCTTTTCCCCCTCAGCCGTTGACATTCCACTCAACTGGTACAGACGTTTTTTCGCATCCGATGTAATACCAAGAGTAATCTCCAGCATC